>RDSB01000005.1 GCA_004923195.1 Marinifilum sp. JC120
CCTACGAAAAAACGTTGCCCGAGAAATGCTTCCACAAACCTGCCAACTGATGATATTGTCATTTTAGCCATGTCAGCCTCCTGCTAGTTTCACTTTTACTGGTATACTACCAGATTAAACAGGGGAGTGCTGACATGGTATTTTATGTCTTATTTTCCCATACTGGCGCGGATCATGTCCGCTACCCTGCGTTTTAGCTCACGGACCGGGATGATATATGTGATCGGGCAGTTGAGACAGTGCTTATCAGTGATATTTCCGGTGATGAGTTGTTTGCGTAGATCCGTATAGCCGGGTGTGTGCATGGCTTCGCGGACATTGTTGTAATTATTGAGATTCGCCATGATGTCGCCACGGATACAGCAGGAATGCAAGCTACCGTCCGGCATTATGTAGACTGAATTCCATGGGAAGAGACACGCTCTTGTTTCTCCCGGACCTGGAATGCCGCTTTTTTGACCATACATCCGTGCATCACCCTGAATGCTGTGCATTTGTATGCCCAGCTCTACTGGTTTTACTGCCAGTTCCAGATCCACTTTATATTCTTTTCCCGCGTGTTCCACTGTCAGCTTTGCTTCGACCATTTCTTTCCATGCTGGATGCATGCTCATGCGGAGTTTGTTTTGCTCGGCAATTTTAAGTGCTCGCTCAACGCACCCAAGGGCTTCTCGGAATTCGTCCTGATGAAGAGAAAAAATGCTGTTGACCGGAAGCTTCCTATCATCAAAATATGCAAGCTCATTGCAGTTCAACTGGGGGACATTGTTGGAAACCGCAAGGCTTACAAGGGCCGGAAGTTGTGAAACCACACGGTCTGTCAGGGTACACATCCACTGAAAGTCGGGCATGGGTAAGTCTTGGTTGATAGCCGCAGCCCTGATTTTGTGCATATTTAAAAGCATTCTTTGCAGGTTCGCGGGGGGCCGTACTTCTTTAAGAATTTCAGGGTCAGGAGAGTCTATACTGAATTGAATATGATTGAATCTGGCAAGGACGCGGCAATCCTCGTCACTCAGTTCCATATTGAAGTTGGAGCAAAGGTTCATGGTTACCTCGGCATCCAGAAGTTCTGTGCAGTACTCTGTCCAATTTTTACCGATGAGTGTTTCCCCGTAAAATCCTACAGTAGCCTGAATGACGTCGTTTTCCTTTATGTAATCCACGGTTTTGCGCAGCAGGGAGTTGTCCATTTCCATACCCTCAGCTTTGTTCCAACTCTGGGGGCAATATACGCAGCTCAAATTGCATTTGGTGATTGGCTGAAAATTAACTGAATCAAGCTGTAGCGGAGGAAAGCGCAGGTCATAATCGGATAATATCTCGGGGAAATCATGCTCATTTTCGTCTTGGGCAAATTTTGTAACCTTGTTGATGAATTCAGCGGCCTCACGGCTTACATTATCCCACTCAGCGCTCATCTTTCCGTTATGGATGCGTACTTCTTTTTCTACAAACTGACGGTGCAAATGGTCCGCCCGGTCAGCAGCCCATGCGGATATATAGTCGATACTCATAGGTGTATCTAACTGTATAGTTCTTACGTCCTGTTTACTTAGATCAAAGGCAATCATTTCATCGGAGTCCGTGACAACGTATATTTCATCCATGCTTTCGCAGATGCTCTGGACGCAATCGTCGTCAATTGCTCCGTAGAACTCGTTAAGGACAACCGGATTGATCATAATAGGGTGGAGATGGAAATTATAGGCGACTACTCCTTCCTCTGGAATTTCCCACAAAAGTTGTGACGGCCAGCCATTGGCATTCGGAGAGTCGACAAAAGCGTTTCTGGTATCCGGATGAATATGTTTTATGGCCAGATCAACCATTTCCCGTGCTTCGATAGGGGCTGCAACGGAATCATCGGAAAAGAATAGTTCTCGCATGCGTGGACGGAATTTTTCTCTCGTTACCCGCATTGTTCCGATCATGATGGCCTTGTAGCCTTCTTTGCTTCGCAGGTAGAGGTTCCGAAAAGTGGATTCTGAAATGACAGCATCCGGGGCAAGAACAACAGTTCTTGCTTTTTCCTCGTGCGCTTTGCGCAGGGCGTGTTTGTGACTTTGGACCATGTATTCGTACTTATTGGCACTATCCATCATATCGAAATCAACAGTATATAGCCGCACATCCATAATCCGGGTCAGCTCCTTAAAAGCAGGGGATTGCTTTATGGTTCGACTGTCTTCGGGGGTGGTGTAAATGATGTAAACTGAGCGGGCTTCGGTGTTCAGGGCTTCTAAGTTGTTGGGTCCAAATTGTGTAGGCAGGGTGTCATTTACAAACAGGGATGTGAAATCATCGCCAAAGACGGTAATGACGATGTGGAAGTAAATTGGGTCTTTACCACGGTGAACATTGTTCTCCACATATTCATCACAGGGAAAAACATCCATGTCAGCTGCGTTGTACGCATGTTGCAGGTATTGCTGTTTGATTTTTTCATCGTTGGGTGCGAGCTGAAGAGCATGGCTGAACAGCTCTCCAGCCTGATACAGCATTTCCTGCCGGGTAAAAAAATCGGCGATACTCAGTGAGGTTTCAAGGTCCGGCTTGGTCAGTTCAAGATATTGTTTAAAATACTTTACAGCGGTTTTTGGCTGGTCGCATTTTACGGCTAACTCTGCAGTGAGTTTAATCGCTAACGTATTTTGACTTTCTTCCTTGAGCATCCGTTTCAGTGCGATTTCTGCTTCAATGTAGTTTTCATCAGCAAGAAATTGGGCTGCCTCATCTAAAAGCTGTTCAATATTCATATGTTCTCCGTAAGTGATGCAGGTTGCAGGAAAATATTTATCAGTCCGGGATAATGAAATTTATTTGTGGATAGCAGCCATTTATACGCTGGGCAATACGTGTTCCCAATTCTTTGTTGAATCCCATTATTACCGCCGCTCCCTGTGGAATGCTTTCCGGGCCGATGATGGGAATGTTCATGTGGGTTTGACCTTGTTTGCTCGGGTCTTCATCAACAAAAAAGGAAACTTCATCAAGTGATGCAGCCAGCCACGTTCCGGCTACGGCTGTACCAAAGATTCCAACTTTTTGTTTTGCGCAAGCTTGTTTTGCTTTGCGGTGCAGTTGATTTAGCCAGTCCAAAGAGCTGTTCATTCTTTGCAGATTCTTCTCAATCTGGACCGAGGGTTGATTCGTTACTCCTTTCCGGGCAGTGAAGCCGATTTCTTTGGCCAACCAAGGGTCAGTGCGTTTGATGACTTCCAAACCTGACTGTACAGCTAAAAATTCCAGAGTGTCCGGGGTGAAATGTGAGCAGTGGTCGCAGACCATAAGGTCAAAGGGATTATCTTCAAATGATGAAGTATGAACCATGATTTGTCCGCCATCGCGGAGCAGGCCAGCTAATTGTTTAAAAGTACCTAACGGATCGGTCAGGTGTTCAATCACATAAGTCATGGTGATCAGGTCGAATTTGCGGTCGATCTGATTTAATTTTCCGGAATAAAATCCTTTCACTCCGGTAAGATGCAGGATTTCCTCTCGTTGTGCTGATTGTTCATGTCCGTACAAATCCCATTCGGGGAGGCGCATGTGAAATTGCTCAAGCAGGCTGCCGTTGCCACACCCCACATCAAGCATTTGTCCTTTCTCCGGTAGGGAAAGCGTAGGGATAAGTTGGTCCAGCAGGACTCCGCTGCGGGGCTTGCCTGTACCGCTGTCATCGAAAACGAGTGGCTCACTCCCATCGCTTAGGGGGTACATTTCGTAGCCGGAGTATATTTTGTTGATGTCTTGGAACCATTGCAGGGAAAGTCTTTTTTGGGCGTGTCCGCAATCGGTGCAAAGCAGGAACTCTCCCGCTCGCGGCCATGGTTTGCAGTCTGAAGTAATACCGGGGAAGTCATTGAATTCAGCAAAGCTATGCAGATTGCTGCTTCCGCAAAGCAGGCAGCAGGGGCGCAGAAGTTTTTCAATAAGTCTGTCAGGTGCGGGAAATTTGAATTGGATGAATTCTTCCGTTGCGCTTGAATCAAGACCGCAATGCGTCGGGCAGTAATCCAGAAATTCTTTGCAGCTGGCAGGCTTGATCAAATTGCTGTCGAAGCCTGATAATTCACAAAGTTTTTGGGCAAATTCAAGATAGCTGATCTCTTGCGGACCGGAACAATGGAAGACTCCACTGCCGCCGTTCTCCATTATCCGACAGCAGGCACGGGCCGCATCTTCAAACAGGACCGGAGCAATAGTCAGGTCTCTGAACGGGGTAATTTCATTTCCCGCTGCAAGATCGTTCAGCCAGCCGGAAATAAGCGGAGTGTCCCGTTCCAGAATCTTGGTCAGCCGCACGATGGCTGTCTGTTCAGGATAATTGAGCAGGAATCTTTCCACTTCTGTTTTTTGGCGGCCGTATTCTGTGACTGGACAGGTGGGAGCCTTAGCTGTGGGATAAGGGGCATCACCATCAAAAACCGCAGTGCTGGAGGGAAATAATATTTTTGTACCCCGTTCCAGAAGAGTGCGGCAGAGCTTAATTGTTTGGTCTACGTTAACTCTGCGGGATTCTGGATTGTCTGCGCATTCTTTGTATCCTGAAATCCCGGCAGCTATGAACGCCCAGTCGGTTTTTTGGAGATTAGTGAACTCTTGTTCATTTTTAAAATCAAAATGAATAAGTTGCTGATCTTTTCGCGAAGTCTGGAATAGTTCATGCCCGGATTCTTGGGCCTGCCATGCAATGGCATTTCCGAGCGAGCCGTCACCTATAACCAAAATTTTCATTACGCTCCGCCTTAATTAAACAAAGGGCAGGTGGTCGGGGTTGGCATTCAGGTAGTCGTGAATAAGCATATTCTTACCATTGGAAACGCAGTGATGGTTGCAATGCTTGGACGGGTTGATCTTGAAGAACTTATCCCGGTTATTGAACCAGAAATCCTTGAAGCGCACATCCTTGATGGACCCCAGTTCTCCGCAATCAAGGTTGTAGGCCTTATCCTGACAGGCGTAGACCCGTTGGTCCGCTCCGATGATGGGCAGAATTTGCTGGTAGGGGCACCACTGGTAGTGTTTATCGAATTTTTCGTCCAGTTCGTGATAGGCATCAAAAACTTCGAAACCCTCTGATTGCAGTTCTTCTTTAGCTCGCTGGGTCTGTTCTTTGATTCTTCCAAATACTGGCGCGTGGTAGCGGTTATTTTCATGACCGTCATTGCTGACCACGCATCCTGAAAATTTTATACTGTCCACTCCCGCATTCTTGAGTTTTTGGCCCATTTCAAAGACGTGATCGGCATTATCTCGGTTGATGACGTAACTGACACCCAGAAAACATTTACCGTTCAGCTTCTTGAAATTTTCGATGTTGGTCATGATCTTGGAGAATTCATCCTCAGCAACCGAGCGAAAGCGCGAATAGCTGGGACCGTCCCAGCCGTCCATGGAGATTCTGAGCCATGTGCCTATGGAGGCAAATACCTCGGCTACTTCGCCGTGCAGCAAGCCGCCGTTGGTCAGAGTGGCGATGCTCACTCCGCCTTCAGCCAGAGTTCGTGCCGTTGTTGCCAGTTGCGGATAACAAAGCGGTTCCCCTCCGCCACTGAAAGTTACAGCCTTGACACCCATCTCAATACAATCAGTGACTATCTCTTTCATTTTTGCAGCAGGGATACGGTCGGCAATGGACATGTCCTGTCCCAATTGCAAGTTTGGATTGCGGTACGCGCAGTAAGAACAACTGTGGTTGCATGTATTGGTCGGCTTGATGCGGATATGGAGAGGTGCTTCGGTACGCTCCGATTCCGGGGGTAGTGAATCCAGTTTGTGCTGGTAATGGAAAATTTTCAGGTTGGTGTAGAGCTGCATGTAATCCCCCGTTTATTCGAAGTAGATGAATTCATAGTCGCCGGAATAATTGAATTCCTTGAAAAGCCATTCCCACTCTTTCTTACTAAAAAAAGATTCGCAGGTCAGTGCCCAGCATTGGAGGTTAAACAATTCCTGCTCATTGCGGAAGCTTTCAACGCAAAGATATTTATTTCGTCCGACCCGTTCCATTTCCGCAAGGGCTTTTTTGAAATTGAAAACCGGCAGATTGTGCAGGGAGTTGATGGAGATTACCAGATCGAATTCTCCATCTACATAAGGGAACGGTTCTTCGGCCCGCTGGATGAACAGGCTGTTTCGTATTTCTTCTCTGGCGCCTTCGAGTCCGTGGCGGGAAATATCAAATCCGTGAACTTCCATGCCTAGCTTGTGCAGTTCATAGAGCAGGAATGCTTTGCCGCAGCCCACATCCAGAACACGCGAACCTTTGTTGAGTCCGTATGTTTCGATCATTTTTTCGGCCACCGGGGTCCAGTATCCTGCCAAATAGCGATAGCCTCCATAGCCGTAGCGGCGGTCGCCGTCCCAGTAATCGAATTCGTATTCTTTGGCCTTGAGCATGCACTGAACTTTCTCGTCCATCATGCGCGGCAGGTATTCGCGTTTGGTTGATGTATGCAGCGGAGTGACTAAGTTTAATAAATTTCCCATAATATTTTATATGATGCGCTATGCGTTTTTGGATGAAATGATTTCGCCTCCGGCGGCTTAAGGAGCTAAGCCCCTTAATAATCCCTAGTTGTTATAATTGGAGCTTATTTTAAAAGTTTGCGGGTCTGTTCAACAATATTTTCAGCAGTCAGTCCGTTGTGGGCGAAGTGTTCCAGCTGAGAGCCGTAATTTTCGCTGAAAGAATCAGGCAACCCGATTCGCTTCATGCGTAGCGGGTTGGGCAGACATGCTTCCGCAAGGATTTCAGTCACTGCGCTGCCGAGTCCGCCAAGGATGGTATTTTCTTCCACGGTGATAATCGCCCGAGTTTCCCGGGCCCGCGAAATTATGGCCTCGTTGTCCAGCGGTTTGATGGTCGGTAAATGCAAAATAGATGCTTCGATCCCAGCCTCAGCTAGTAATTCCCCGGCCTGTTTCATGATTCCCAGCATGACCCCGCAGCCGATCAGCAGCACATCCTTACCTTCGCGATAGGAGTATGCTTTGCCGATCTCAAATGAATTTCCAGAGAGGGGGGCCTTGGTGACGATGGGGTCGTAGCCTTTGGCTAAGCGGATGAAAATGGGCCCTTGATGATTCAAGGTGTGGGGCATAATCCGGTTCATCTCTTCAGCATCGGCCGGGGAAAGTACGGTCAGGTTGGGAATAACCCGCAGAATGGAAATATCTTCCGTGGCCCAGTGGGTGGGGCCGAGCGGGGCATAAACTAGACCTCCGCCATTGCCGATGAAACGCACATTCAAATTGTGCATACAGGCATCGAGCAGCAATTGCTCGTAGCAACGGCGGGTCAGGAAACTCTGGATGGTGTTAACGTAGACCACCTTCCCTTCATGAGCCATACCACAGGCCATTCCAACGGTATGTGCTTCGGCAATTCCTTCCATGAAAAAACGCTTCGGCATCTCTTCTTGGAAATGGGAGAGAGTTCCCGCGCCGAGATCGGAACCTATAAAGACAACCCGCTCATCTTTTTTAGCCAATTGGTAGACCTGTTCCAAGCAGGCTTTACGCATGGTAATTCTCGATACTTTTAATGATCATAGCGTGGTCTTCGGCAGACATTTTTGTTTTGTGATGCCAAGTGGGATTGTTTTCAGCTGTAGGTATGCCTTTGCCTTTTATGGTATGACAGATGATTGCTGACGGTTTTTCTTTTGCAAAGGGCAGGTCAACGAAAGTCTGTTCCAGTGCGGTTACATCGTGTCCGTTCACCTCGCGCACTTCGAATCCAAAGCTTTTCCATTTGTCAGCAAAGGGTTCTAGGCCGGAAATATCTTCGGTTGCGCCGTAGGATTGCAGCTTGTTGTAATCCACAATGGCGGTCAGGTTGCTGAGCTTCTGGCGGGCCGCACTCATGGCTGCTTCCCAGACGGCTCCTTCGCCGCATTCACCGTCACCGAGTACGGTAAAAACTCGGCTGGTTGAGTTGTCGATTTTGAGTGCCGCAGCAATACCCACAGCAAAGGATAGTCCGTGCCCAAGGCTTCCGGTGGCGAACTCCACCCCCGGAGTCTTGGTTGTGGGGTGACCGCCCAGTAGCCCCTCAAAGGAACAGAAGCTGAACAGTTCTCCCTCAGTTATAAATCCTTTATCGGCTAGCAAAACATAGAGAGTCAGACAGCCATGCCCCTTACTGAGGATTAAACGGTCCCGCTCTGGCAATTGCGGGTCAGCAGGATCATATTTTAAAACCGAGTCATAAAGCACGCGCAATATTTCCACCAAAGACATGGACGGACCGACATGGCCGCGTCCTGCATGGTGGAGCACATCCACTATTTTTTTTCTGAGCTGTTTAGAACGCTGGTCCAAGTCCTTTCTCCAAATGTATTAGCGCAAGTTCAGTGCGGTTAAAATCTTCTGATCTTTATTAAGGAAATTTTCAGCCTTTTCAAGCTGTTCCCGGCGGAGTTCATCGCGTGGGACCATTTCCCCATTGGCGAACTCCCGTTGTTCGAGATGATGGTTTAAAAATTCGTTAAGCAGGATCATGCACCACTTTAGGCGAAACAGGGGTAGATAAGTCTTGAAGCGGGTTATGAAATTTTTATCTGTTTTGAAAGTATCTATCATACCAGTAAAGAATAGTTTCATCTGGCTTTCATTCAAATTCATTGCCGGATGGAGCAGAAAATCTGAGGTCGCTTTTACGGGATCATCCCAACCGAAATATTCAAAGTCTACAAAAGTGAACTTGTTATCACTTTTAATCATGTTGTGGAAACCAAAGTCGGACGGGCTGAGAATTCTCAAGTCATGTGGAAGTTGTTTGTTCCATAATTTGCCGGGGAAATTCTGTTTTGTGTTGTCGATACACTTTTTTAATTCCGGCAAGAATTTATCGTCCAGATATGAATGCATGCGTTGATAGAGTTCATCTTGTGCAGGCAGACCGCGTAGTTTTTCAAATCTTAAATGGATGTTTTCAATCAATTCAGCTGGTGAGAAACATGCTTCAGCGGCGTGGGGCAAAGTTGCGGCATTAGCTTTGGTAGATATTTTTTTGAGTTTGGCGAGGAATGAGAGTACGGCCCGGATGCTTTCGTACGTTGTTTCTTCCACAGGATTTCCATGGATGAATGAGTAAATCGTTCCTTGGGCGGATTCATCAAACCCTATAGGGCGAGGGATACAAGTTATTCCTGATTCATTCATGAATTTCAGTGCAACCCATTCCTGATTAAGCCTGCTGCATCCGTCTGCTGTGGGCTGGAGATAGAATTTTGTTAGCAGAGTGCAGCCAGACTTACAGTCAACCCGAAAGACCCGGCTGTTGCGTCCTGCCCGGATTCGCGTGGTATTGACCGGAATTTCCCCGGTCAAAGTAAGGACAAGTCTTTTGGGATCAGATTCTACCATTTTTGATCCCCGTGGATACAAATTCGCTGATCTGTGCAAAATCTGGAAGTATAGTCATGTCGAGTCGGTCGATATTTAGCTCTGACGAAATAAGAATTTTAGCGGTCTGCTTCGGGAAATCAGGTTCAAGAAAAAATTCTTTTAGATCGTCAATGAAAAGGAAGCAGTTCAATTCACGAATTGTTGCGATTTTTTCAGCCCGTGTGGACAGAAAAAAAACATCATCTTCAGTCAGACCCAAACCGGATTCGGCAAAAAAATTATGTTGCTGCAGAAAGTCCATTGCCGCTGCGCGCAAATTTATTTTGTTTTCGCCGTAATTTGGATAACGAGTTTTGTGACTGACAATTTGAAATTTAATTCCCCGTTCTTTTAATCCCAGCAGAAAATCCCAGACACCGTCCATGAGTTCCGCCCGCTGCATGTGTGTCCCATAAATGGCGACCTGTAGTTTCTGCCATTCAATTTCGCCATGTTCAGCACGGACCTCGTCACGGATTATTCGTTTGATCTTGGGCGTATCACTTGAAATCAGACCGCGCTCAAGAGCAATGCCATGCAAGGCATTGTCATAGCAGATAATAGTATTATCAAGGTCGATTCCAACAAGCATAACCCAGTCCCCTAATAGGGATTCCAAAGGGGCTTAGCTCCTTTGGTCCCGCTGAAAGCGCCCGCCGGGAGGCGAAATCTTCTTATCTCAAAGCGCGAAGCGCATCAACTTTCTATATAAAATTTACATGATCACCGGGATTTTTAAGCTCCCAGAGATAAGCGTTAATCTTGTCCATGCGGCAGTTGACGCGGCACTGCTGCGGATTAAGATTCTCGGCACACCATTTGAAGGATGCTGCCCGTTTTTTTCCGGTCCAGATTTCTTCAAAGCTGTTTTCATGAATATTTCCGTAGAGGAAATTGTCATCGTTGAGGTAAATACTGCATCCCCAGACATTGCCCTTGGAATCAATGTAGGACCAGAAGGGCAGGGCGTTGCAATGTTTGTAGTCGCGTTTACGTCCGTCCCAAATTTTCATGGTTTCGCTACGGAAGATTACGTTGAAGCTGTCCGTTTTGTAGCTTTGCAAAAGTTCTTCAAGTTCGCTGCAATCAGTGTAGCTTATGTCTTTGTACTCGGTACAAATGCTCTGAGGATGATGGGAGTAGGGCTTGATTACCAGATAGTCCATGCCCGCGTCACGGGTCAGTCCGGCCAGAGTCTCCACTTCCCCTTCATTTTCAGGCAGCAGCACCAACTGTACTCCCAAAGTACATTTGGCCTGCTGTTTTTCACGGATATTGGCAGCTGTTTCCAGATTTTTGAGCACGCGCTGAAAATCATTTTCCTGCGTGCCGTGAATACGGGAGTATGTTCCGGGAGTTCCCCCGTTCAGGCTGACCTTGATCCAACTGGTGTAAGGCATTATTTTAGCGGAGTTTTTTTCATCCAGCAGCACTGCGTTGCTGGTTAGGGCAACGTCAATCCCTGCTTCCTTGGTGGCGCGGATGATCTGGTCCATATCCTTGTGCAGCAGAGGTTCACCTTCTCCCGCATACATGATGCTTTTTACTCCTAGTTTCCCCATTTCGCTTAGTCTTGCAGTCAGGATTTCCGTGTTGAGAAAGTCGGGCTTGTATCCGGCAAAGTCGAGGCCGCAGAATTTGCAACGGTGATTGCAGGCTCCGGCAGGACTAAGCTCCATGTATACTGGATAAATATTTTCCCCTTCCAGCCAGTCTGCCACCCGGCGCGGGTGCAGGTGCATTTTGTGGGAATCTATACGCAAATTATCGCTCATTAATAATCCTTACGGGGTGGGAATGGAAACGGAATCCATCCAGTAATGCAAAATGCAGGAATGTCCGGTTTCGGCCATGCCGTATGTCTCAGCAGGCAGCCAAAAATTGATGTCGCCGATGGAACGCAAATTGTTTTCCGGGGACATGGCACTGAGGGTGACCACCGAAGCCCCGGTTTCAGCGGCAAAGCGGCAGGCATTGAGCACATTGGGTGAGTTGCCGGAGCTGCTGATGGCGACCAGCATATCATTGGGAGTGAGTCTGCGCTTGAGTGGCTCCACAAAGACCTGATCGTAGGAAATATCGTTGGCAAGGGCGGTAATAAGTGCCAGATCGGTAAAAACCTGCGTGTGCACATGGGCATTTTTTGCAAGGTCGGCGGAAAAGTGGCTGGCCATGGATGCACTTGCCCCGTTGCCGATCAGGTAAATAATTTTGCCCTGCTCACGAAGTTTCTCAGTCATGTTTTTCCATACACTAAAAGCCTGATCACAACCCTCGGGGCAGCAATTGTTACCACTTACTTGAATAGAACTTAGGCAATTCTGTAAATTTTCTGTATGCTTATTCCACAAGGTCTTTTCCCGGTGGTTAAAGTTTGGTGGCAGCGGTCCAGAGTTGGGGAATGGTCTGATTATGAAATCCCCGCACATAAAAGCTCTTGCCACCGTCGGCAATTGTTCGAACCAGCATGGTTTTCCACGGCCTGAAATAATATTGGGCATCGCTTTTAGGAGCTTCGCTTCCAACCTGTTCGGGCAGATCATGCAAATCGCATACTAAAGTTGTGAAATCTCGAATGGTTGTTGCGGGATTAGAATTTGCAGCAGCGTTGCGGACCATGGCGAGGGCTTTGAGGTAGATCTCCGGGGCCATGACGGCACTGCCGAAATTCATGACCACCCCGTGTTCAAGGTTTTCCATCTGGCTGGCAAAAATCAGGAAATCACGATAACTGGCCTCGCCGATAGCTGCGCCGTCGCAATTGGGATGCTCGTGAATGATATCATATCCGATCCCGGCATGGACGGTAATTGGAATTCCCAGTTCATAAGCCTTGGCAAAAAGGCTGATTTGCGCATGGGGGAGTTTGTTATCGTAAATGTACTTACCCACAGCTTCGCCGAAACCAAGTTCCTGCGCATTGCTTTGGGAAACAATGTCGTTAAGAAGCCCGGTTTCTTTCCAGAGGCCGAACTGTCCGTTGGAGATGTAAGTGGCGACGCATTCCGTGGTCTGTCCAAGCAGGGCGAATTCAAAATCGTGGATAGCGCAGGCTCCATTGACCGCAATGCAGCTGATTAATCCTTTTTCCATGAGTCCAAAAAGGTAATGCTGCATGCCGGAACGGATCACATGCGCACCGATCATGAGCACCCGTGCGCTGCCTTTGTCCCGCGCTGTTGCAAGCTCTTTTGCCACAGTTTTAAGGGAAGGATGAATCGCTGCACAAGGTTTGGGTTGTTCGATAAGTCCGGTATCAATCAGGCTTTTACGCTCTGACAGAGGAAGTACCCTAAGTTTGCTGCGGTCGAATTGGCGGTATTTGCTGCTCATTTTATTTCATGGTCGCGGTTATGTATTTGCGCATGGATTGTTTGTCGATTGCCCGGTCATTACCCATGATCTGCACAGCCAGCGATCCGGCAATATTGCCGAGGAAGCCGACCAGTTCTTCGTGCAGTCCCATGCAGGCGGACATGGACGCAATGGAAAACAGCGCGTCCCCGGCACCGACCCGGTCCACCACATTGGACTGAAAGGAAGGTATACGCACGAACTCACTGTCCGGATTGTATAGCGAACAGCCACGACTGCCCTGTGTGACCAAACAAATTTTGCTCTTCAGGCGATCTCCGGTTTCAATGAGCAGGGGGCGCAGTTCATTCATCTGATCGCGGGTTTCAAGACGCAATTCGTGTTCAGCCAGTGAGAAAAAGTCCATCTGCGGATATTTGCCGATGGTATTGAATCCCCGGTTTCCGGCATTGGCCTGCGTGTTTACCGCAAGGTAGGGCGATTTTTTTGTAAGCAAATCAACGACCGCAGGGCTTATCAATCCGTGACCAAAGTCGGCAGCAAGCACTAGATCGTAACCAGAAATCATGTCTTCCAGCTCGGCGCAGATCTCCTGTTCCACCTTTTCCGGCAGCGGGCTGTCATCCATGACGTAGATTTCCATGACTTTGCTCAAGGAATAGTTGTCAATGAACCTGCGCTTAAGGGTGGTCGGCCCGCCCTGACGGGTGAAAAAGCGGGGCTTGATTTTGGAATCCAGCTTTTTACAGATAAAATCTTCGTAGCGTTCTTTTTCACCGAGCATGGTCAGCAGGGTTACTTTCCCGGCAAAGTTGGCTACGTGATTGGCTACGGCCAGTGCGCCCCCGGCATAAAGTTCATGGGACTGGTACTTGAGGGCAAGGATGGGATCTTTGGAAGATTTCCCCAGTGTGGAAGCAATCTGGTATTCATCAAGGATAGTATCTCCAATGACGAGTACCTTGAGGTCCTGCATGCGTTCCAGATGACCCAGCAGGTCATCGAGTTGATAGCGGTTACGGAACATTTTCAGGTACTCGTCCAGTTCTTCGCTATTGCGGTTCAAATAGCGGTTGATCAGATTGGAGGAGCTGTAGACAATGTCCGATGTGAAGACCAGTTCAGCACCGATCTCGCGGACCACGTCAGCTTCCTTGCCGATCTTGCCCAGCGGATCGTTCTCGATATCTTTAAATTCATCGCCTTTGGCATAAACATGCGGGCGAATGGTGCGCAGAGTTTCTTCGGCAGTAGGCCATTCATTAATGGCTACGTAATCGGTTTCACCAAGCGAGGCGAGGGCTTCGGCGCGCAGAATTTCAGTGAAGGCCGGGCGATCCGGGCCTTTGTCCACGTAGCGGTCCGGGGTCAGAGTGACGATCAGTATCTCGCCGTGTTCCTTGGCCTGATTGAAATAGCGGATGTGTCCGATGTGCAGCAGGTCGAATACGCCGTGACAGAGCACGATTCGTTTACCGCTCTCTCGCAACTCTTTGGAGATTTCCGCAAGTTCTGAAATATTTTTTATCTTACTGTCCGCACTGGCCATTTATTCTGGTTTCCATGTCTTTCTTATTGATTTCAAGGGGCGCAGCCCGTCCGCAGGATCAGCCCGCCACTGACGGTCCGGGATTTCCACTTGTACCGGGACTTTGATTCCGTCTCCGTCCGCAGCCATACCTTCGCGAACGTTGCTGATCATTCTTTCAAGCTGATCCGGCAGCCAGCAATGCCCGAATTTGTATTCGGCCCCGGCCTCGTCAAGATCGAGATGCAGTTCAATTATCCGGGCGTCATATTTATGAATTGCCCGCTGGATGACAGCTTCGCTTACTGTATGATCAGACCATCCGATTTTGCAATTGAATTTATTTTTTATGGTTTGCATGGCCGCAAGATTGGCCTGATCAACCGGAGCAGGGTAGCCGGAGACGCAGTGAAGAAGGGTCAAGTCAACGCAGTTCGCATCGCGCAGAGTTTTCACTGCGGTATTTATTTCGGCCATATCAGCCATACCGGTGGAAAGCACCACGGGCTTGCCACTGGCTGCACATTTTTCAAGCAGGTCAGTCCAAAGCAACTCATAGGAGGCGATTTTAAAAAAGTCTACGTGCGGAGTCAGAACTTCGACAGCATCAAGATAGAATGGGGTGCATGAAAATTCTATTTTACGTTCTTGGCAATGCTGGGCCAGTAAGGGAATGAATTGTTCAGGGAGTTCCCATTGCTTGCGCTCCCGGTGTTCTTTGCTTTGCGTGAGAACCTCCGGGGCAAAGAGTTCTTCAATCCTGAATAGCTGGAACTTGACCGCACCGCAGCCGATGCGTGCGGCGGTGTCGATGAATTCATAGCAGCGTTCAAGGTCGCAGCCGTGGTTGCTGGAGACTTCGGCTATGAAGAGGGGGATGGTATTATTGGTTATGCTGGGCACGATTGGAGCACCTTTTTTTGTTGAAAAGTGAAACAATTATAATCAACGTTTACCGGGTAAGAATTCATTCTTAGCCCACCTCCAGCACCATCCGCTCAACAACAGGTCCATCATGCTTCCTTGAAATATAGTAGACCGCCACAATCTGTCCCTTGTTGTTTATTGCCAGATCTCCGTAACCGCCGTGGAAACGGCCGCCTTTATACCATGCTAGGGTCTGGGGGTGGCTCCATGTTTCTCCCTCGTCTTCGGAGATGGTCAGGGTTACCCGGCATTTCCGGTTCTTGCGGATCATGCCCCGGTAGATTGCCAGCACCCGTCCGTCTGGCAGAATTTTGATAGACGGGGCCTCACCGTAAAGGCCGATGGGAGCCGGGGTGGACCATGTTTTGCCGTCATCATCGGAAATGGATTTGAATAGGCCGTCCTCGCAGGGGGCCTGACGTATAAGGGCTATTATCCTGCCTGAAGGCAGGCGGGCAATGGATGTTTCATTGAGCCTGTATTCTGGAAAATATTTGTAGATGTACGTTTGCTGGGAGATTTTTCCGCTTTCCGGGTTAAAGCGGAAAGTGCCGCAGCCCGGACCATTATAAAATGAACCGATAAACGTTTTTTCATCATCAAGAGTAGGGATGAAATGCCCGAAGGAGGACCATTCGCCATCGGGGAGGTCCAGCGGTTTGCGCTCTGGAAAGTTCTTGCCGCCGTCAGTGCTCAAGGAAAAATAGTTTCGGCGTAGTTCAGAGGTATGGGTGCGCGAGATGAGCAGCACCCGCTCATTGCCCAAATGGGTAACCAGTGCGTCATGCTCGTTGGTCCGTTCTTGAGCGTGACTGATGACTAGTTGCGGGCGGTCAAAAGTCTGCCCGCCGTCAGTGGAGCGGGTGGTGTAGATATCACCTGCCATGCCGTGATCCATTCTCTGTCGCAGATCATCGCTGATGTTTACTGCCCTGCGAAAGCCCACCAGCAATTCTCCGTTCACATCGGTGATGGTCGGGAAAGATTGGTAGCCGTCCCATTCCTGCGGGGTGATTCGTTTAGTGTCGATGATTGAGACAGACAGTTTGGGGCGTTTCTTAAGCATGTATTATTCTCCGGGACGGGGCTTAATGCTGAATCCGGTGCTGAAGGTGAATTTGGGGTCAGGGCCGCATCCGCGCAAGCTGGTTTCGTCCATTTCCTGCATGGAAAAAAATACCCTCACAAAGGGTGATGGTGCGGCCTGTCTGCATTTGATCATCCCGATAAAACCATGTTCCGGGTAAAGCGGGCTGATTTCCAAAGCCCGTTCCGCGCCGCCCAGAACTATCTTTGAGTCAGTCATGCCCAGCCCCTGTGAGGCCGAGACTGCAAATGAAATATTGTCGCTGTGATCAAAAGTAAGCCCGTTCAGCGGGAACTTTTCTTCCTTGCCGCCGTTGGATGTGGAGTAGAAAAGTTTGGTCGGGTCCATGTCTGCGGTAAGCAGGGTGACGTGTCCGATGCGCGCGAATCCAGGAGGTCTGCAATCCAGTGCAAAGCGGTAAAGAATATCGATCTGTTCACAGTTTTTATGGATACGCACTGCCTTATCGAGCATGCCCTGATAAAGATCAATGGAGCAGGAAGCGGTGATGAATTCATCACTTTCATCAATTAACGGAGTTCTCCGGGCCAGATCGGTGTCCTTGGGGATTCCCGGACCTTCCATAATTATATGACCGGAAAAGAAGTCCGCGCCAAGGTCTATTTCTTCAAAATATCCGTGTTCAAGGGTTCCGAATGATGGAATGTTCTCGTGGGAGGGAAAGTGTGCTTTCTGTACGGCTAAACCTTTGGCGGTGTTCAGGGTCACGGATGCGCTTTCCGTCTTCAACTTTAGCATGCGGCCGTGCTTCGATGCCGGGGTGCCGGAGATTTGAAAATACGGTTCTCGGACAGCAGATTTGGTTTCAAAGGCCAGTTGTTCCAGCTTTTCACTTGCTTCAGCGTACCGTTTTCCGGTGATGTGGGTGCGCAGGTCACTGGACCAGCAGAAACATAGTTCGCGCCATTTTTCTTCATTATCTGTGCAGAAAGGGAAGTCTTGTTCAAGTTTATGGCAGACCGCCCGGCAGAGGGAGTTTAGTTGGAAATCGTTGCGTCCGCTGAGTGCCCAGCGGGTAATGTTGTATTTGCTTTGCTTTTTGACCGGGATGGGCTGACTTGCACAGCTCAGGTCCAGTTTATTGCCACCCAACGTATGATTTAGGCCATCCAGTACCGCTGATGGCAGTTGGAATTTATGGCCGCGCTGCTGCAAGGTTTCAAAAACTTGCCGTATCAGCTTCCATTCGCTTTCTGCTTCCTGCACGGCTTCATTCTTGTAGCGGCGGGGACGGAAATCAAAAATCTCAGCATCATTGCCGTAGATGGGCAGCCAGCCTTCGCCTGTTCCCAGACCTTCCACATAATCAAGATATTCGGGTAGTTCCAGCTCTCGGTGGGCGAACCGTTGCAGCTTTTGAAAAACCATGGAGCGGCTCCAGATCACCGGAATAGATTCACCGTTGGTCCCTTTGGCTTGCTGGGGAAAATGTTGGATGTGCTCATCCCACTCAGCGTAGCGGGCCGGATTGTCGTAATCCATGAAAATAGCTTTGTATCCGGCCTTAAGATAGTGCTTAACCATGCCGGCGGACCAAGCCTGTTCATTGACCAGTGCTATTTGCGAAACAGTATCTAAAATTTTCTGCCCGCTCTGCATGCCCAGCGCAAGGTTGGCTAGGTTTACCGAGGACGGTACAAGGGGACCTATTATTTGTCCGTAGCCGCTGCCGATGAATTCGGTCTTACCCTCATGGAGCAGGGTTTTGAAATTTGTAATCCATTCAGGATCAAGGTCACGGATAATTTCAAGGGTGATTCCTGAAGCTTCAATGCCCAGCGGAAAGCCTTTATCGACCAACCTTAAAAGCGGCCAGTAGCAGCGCTTGATGACCTCTGTCCGGCTTTCTTCGGGAATGGAAGAAAACATGAGGTTAAGATGAAATATGGCAAAAATTTTCATATCAACTATTCGGTGATGATTTTAATTGGGACTACTGCCGCTTCAACTTGTTTGACGGCTTCTTCGCGGGTTTCAGCTCTGGCCATGACTACTCCGGCACGGGCCGGATGGGATGTTGCTGGTGAAATAGTTTCACCCACAACAGTACGGATTTCCACCATGCTGATTCCGTTCATTTTTTTTGCTTCTTCAACGCCTTCGATGGCAATTACTTTGCCCGGTTTGGGAAAGAGGTAACGCTGGGCCACTCCTTTTTGAAATGAGGGCGTCATGTCTTGGGCATGGGGAGTTTCACCCAGGGCCAGCCGGATAGCGGTACCTACAAAGTCTACTCCCGTGTTCCATGGGATTTCATGGGAACAGAAATAGCCTCCAGAAAGGCGGGCTGCCATTTCGATGACATAAGGTTTGCCATCATGCACAACCATGTCGCCTTTGAATATACTGTTTTCAATGCCGAGAGCTATGGCTGCCTGCCCGGAGAGGTCTTTTACCGCAGTTTGAACATCCAGTGGTAGGAATGAAGGTAGATCTCCACCGTTCTCAATTATATTGGGGGCGTAACGATCAAGAAATTCATAGTTGCGGTCCGAGAATCCGGGACAAAAGGGCTGCCCGTTGACCACAAAACCTTCAGTGCTGATTTGCGGCCCGTCGAGATGCTTTTCTACCATAACCCGCCCGCTGGGTGATTCATTTTTGGAACATTCAAATGCCCATTTGGGATCAGGCATATCCGTTGCCCCATAAACAAGACGCAGCACACCACGCGCGCCCCGGCTGTCCACAGGCTTGATGACTAGCGTTTCCCGCCGTTCATCCAGAATCCGGGTCAGCTCATCCGCGTTGAAAATTTCCTGATACCAGGGGATGGGGATTCCCCGTTCCTTGAAACGGTCCTTCATGGCTTTTTTGTCTGTTGCCAGACGGGCCGTTTCCGCGCTGACCGCAGTTAAACCAAAATGATCAGCCACAGCCGCAACTGTAGCCGGAGCATCAACAGCCGCGCAGATGACACCATGCGGCTTGCCGCCTGTATGAGACCATTCAATCAGGGTGGCAACCGATTTTTCCGGGGTGTAGACACAACCGATAACCGGATCATGGGCATGAGCGAATCCGGGAGCCTGCGGGTTGGCGTCTACCGCCACAACATGCAATCCCATATCTTTTGCTCTTTGGAAAACCGGAATGGATTCCAACCCAGCTCCGATCACAATTAATGTCTTGCGCATAAATTATTCTTGCCTATGACGGTTAGTCATTTGAAGCGGCGAAGCCTTAATAAAAGTTTTTGGGATTCTTAAACCCTTTTTTCAAAAAGGGTTTAAGGCCCCCGGCGGGGTCGCCGAAGGCATTCTTTCTAAGCCGTCTTGCGGCAGACCATAAAAGTATTCTGGCCTTTGGGGTCATCAGGAAAGACAATGCGTCCCTGCTTGATGCCTGTGGTCTGCATAATTTCAAAATGTTCGGAACAAAGCCCGCTGATTTCCTGCAATGAAAATTCATGCAAATGCTGGGAATTGACCGGAATATGTCCAAGACTGTTCTGGGGAGTACTCAGGATGAGCAGTCCGCCCGGTTTAAGTACCCGTTCCATTTCCTTAAAAAAAGGAGCCGGGTTGACGTGCTCCACGGTTTCAAAACTGGTTACCGCGTCAAAGGAATTGTCTTCGAAACTGAGCGAGGTCGCATCCCCGGTCTGGAAGGTGATGTTATCAAAATATTTACCGGATGAGGCAAGGCGCACTGTTTCAATATCCAAATCTGTGGCGATGACTTTCTGGGCCTTATGGGCAAGCATCCTTGAACCGTAACCGGGACCACATGCACAGTCCAGAACCAGAGCTTCTGAATTAATGTAATCAAGGGCAAGTTCGTAATGAAATGTAAGCTGGTCTCCGGCACTGATTCCTCTGTGCTGACCCACATTCATGTTCCCGGCCACATAGACCTGCTCTGCGGTTTTGCGGCATTTTTTCAGCCATTCTTCGCTTACAGCCGGAGGAGCAAAACGGGAGCATTTGAAATTTCCATTTTCGCAGAACATGAAAAATTTAGGGTGGACCCGGTAGGGTGCTCCGTTGGGCCGCTCTTCCAGAATGGCAAGTGCTTTTTTGAGTGCACTCAGCCTGTAAATATCTGCGGTGAGCTGGATGGGGAAATCGTCTTCGGTTTTAACACAGTCCAGACCTTCTTTATCTGCCAGCTCCAGCATGGTCCGGGCATGTTCTGCGAGCCATCCGAAGTGCAATCCGTCCACCCGGATGAACAAGGAATCTTCCTCTTCTCCGTCAAGGGCTGCGATCATACGCTCCAGCGGACTTTCATCGTGACCGTAGAAGACAGAAATCTTGTGTTCCGGGAACATGTCGGGCAGTTCATTCAGTCTACCGCCAAGATCAAATTCAGGTGCGATGATTCGAACATCCGCCTTGGGAAATTCCTTCAGTGCGCTTTCAACTGTCAGGGCCACTACGGGGCGACCGTCAACTTCGTTCATGCACCAGTCCGGTGCGCCGCTCCATGCCCTTGATGCCGCCTGTACCAGAATAATCGGAGTATCCATCAGCTGTCCTTCCAGTTAAATAGTTCGTCCGTGTGCGTTTGCAGAAAATAAGTACTTATCGGGGTTTCAAAACGTGCGTTGTATTCTGAAGTTTTCAAGTGTGATAGGTAGCACCGTTGCAACTTTTTTTCTTCTTCAGTTGTTTGCCATTTGCCGTTTATCCGCAGATTCATTTCCTTTATTGCTTTCAGCAGTTCATCTTCTGTATTGTCAATAACCGCAAAATCGGAATCTGCAAAGTTTTCAATGGGCCATTTGCTGATTCCGGCTTTGATTATCTCAGGAACGCTTATAATCCGTCCTGTGGATTTCGATTGGATGAGCTTGAACAGGGCTAAATCTTCCGGTGAGCAGTATTCGATAATTTCCAGCCGGGCCACATTGATCCGCAAGCAGGGAATGCGGAAGACATTGGCCACATGCATGGGGCCGCTCTGTACGCCGACAAAAAATGTACAGGTGGCGGGCAGGTAGATATCCATGAAGTCGTTTTGCTTTCCACTCCATGCGTAGTCCACAAAATTGGGATGCTCGATTTCAAGCGGCTTCTGAACAATACTGCCGATTCTTATTACGTTGTAACCGAGTCTCAGCAACTCCTCGGCTCCGGCTTTGAACGTAGAAATTTCCATATTGCGGGGTTCCTGCATGTCCCCGTCACTTTCGGGCATGGTCTGTTGCAGGAAGGCGTTATCCCGGCCCAGCAAACATACGTGCGGACGATTCGGATCCAGGCCGAGTTCCTTTAGTTCGCGTTTACCTCTTTTGCTTTCTTCTTCCGTGAAAGCAACATGGGTATGCGTTTGCTGGATGACACATTCATAATCACGGGCAAAGGATATGGTCCGGGTATTCAGGAGTAGCTCATGTTTCTCCGTGAGATTGAAAATTTTTACTGCTTCCAGCAGGTAACGGTTGCAGTTACAGATCTGCATGTTGCGGGCAAAGAGTTTGCCGAGAGTTTTGTTCGCAATCTGCCCATCTTTAAAACAGAACAGATCCAGATAACCATCATGGCGCCCCAGTTCTTTTTCTGAGAGGTAGGTTTCACAATCAAGAGCCAGATGGCCCAATCGGGAGGAGTATATCTCAGCTACCCGGACAGTTTTGAAAAGGGAGAATGCTTTGATCAGCAGGGCCAGTGTGCCCAGTGAAATCCATTTTGAGAATTCTTTTATCGGGTTGGGTTGTAATGCCGGATCTGCCGGAATTAGCTTGTTTTTGACGCAGGTTTGGATGCGCAGGTTATAGAAATTTGTATAAAAAGAAACCGCTCGAACCACGTTGTCGTGGTCGTAGGTCATACCACAGACGATGACAATTTCATGTGGCCTGAAAGTGAGCATTGCTTTTAACAAGGGTGGGAAAAAGGGATGGAATGTACCGGAGAAAAAGACGGTCTTTTCATTGTCAAAAGCTCCCCGGTCCCGCTCAGGAAGCAGGAGCAGGATTTCCATTTTACTGCGGTCCACGCTGCTAAGGAAATCCCTGATGTGGCATTGCTGGGCTGTGCCGATGATGAGCAGACGTTTGCGGTCTGACATTGTACTCCGTTACTTCCGTTTCAGGACCCGGCGCACCGCAGTAGCGATGTCCTCAGGCATTAATCCATATTCGCGGGCAAGGTCTTCCGGCTCCCCGGAACTGCCGAAAATATCATCAATTGCCACCCGCTCCACCGGGACCGGATGGTTTTCGCAGACGATTTCCATAATCGCCCCGCCAAGACCGCCGTATTTGTTGTGATCCTCGCAGCTGACAATGGCCCCGGTTTCCTTGGCGGCTTTGATGACCGCTTTTTCGTCCATGGGCTTGAGCCAGCTCATGTTCAGCACCCGGCAGAAGATGCCTTCTTCGGCGAGCTTTTGAGCTGCTTGCACTGCCCGGTGAACCATGACGCCTACAGCCATGATGGTACAGTCTTCTCCCTCAACAAGTGCTTGGGCTTTGCCCGGTTCAAAGACAGTGTTGGCATCAAACACATTGGGCAGGGGACTGCGTCCGGTGCGCAGATAGAGCGGACCGTGGCTGTCCAGCAGATGGGGTAGTACCGCTCGAAGTTCAATGGGATCAGCCGGGGAGACCACGGTCATGTTTGGAATGCTGCGGTAAATGGAAATATCTTCAAGGGCCTGATGAGTCGCCCCGTCCGGTCCTACGTCAAGTCCAAGATGGCTGGCCGCAATTTTTACATTAAAATCTGGGTAGGCAATGGAGTTGCGGGCCTGTTCCAGTGCGCGCATGGAAGCAAACACCGCATAGCAGGTCACAATTGGTATGATCCCGGATTCCGCCAGCCCAGCAGCCATGGAAAACATGTTCTGTTCGGCAATACCGCACTGGATGAAGCGGTCCGGACAGGCTTCCCGGAAATGGTATGTTCCGGTTCCCCCGGCTACATCAGCATCAAGGACCACAAAATCGTCGCGGATGGCTGCAAGTTCCACAAGGGCTTTGCCGAATTCGTCTCTCATGTTTTGCATTAGCTAAGCTCCTCGCATCCGCATTCGCGCAGGGCGCATTCCCGTTCTTCTCCTGTGGGGCAGAGGCTACCGTGCCATTTAGGAACATTCTCCATGTATGAAATTCCTTTACCCTTAACGGTATGGGCGATGATCATGGTCGGCCTGCCCGCAGTCGTCCGGGCGCGGTAGAATGCGTTTTCGATTTCGCGGAAATCATGTCCGTCAATTTCAATTACCTGCCAGCCGAAAGCCTTGAATTTATCGTTCAAAGGTTCAAGGGCGGTGATGTTTTCGTTGAGATCATCGCTTTGAAATTTGTTGTAATCCACCACCGCAACAATGTTATCAAGCTTGTGGTGTGCGCCGAACATGCAGCCTTCCCAGATTTGGCCTTCGTTCAGTTCCCCGTCACCCAGCAGAGCATAGGTACGGCTATCGCGCTTCGCCCGTTTGGCACCAAGAGCACAACCCAGCGCGAAGGAAAAACCCTGTCCCAGCGAGCCGGAGTTGAATTCAACTCCCGGAGTTTTGATACGGTCCGGGTGACCCTGCAATATGCCGTCGGCGTGGCGCAGCTTTTTGAATTCATCCTTGGAGAAGAATCCTTTTTCCGCTAGAGCGGCGTAAAGGGTCAGGCAGGAATGGCCTTTGGAAAGAATGAAGCGATCCCTACAGGGATCAGCCATGTTCTCGGGACTGAAATTCATTTCCTTTGCAAAGAGCCAACTGACGATTTCCACACAGGATAGTGAACCGCCCGGATGTCCGGACCCGGCATAGCAGTTCATGGTGATGATGGATTTGCGCAGTTCGGCAGCGAAATTTTCAAGATCTTTATGGTTTGATTTATCCATATTTTGGTGCTGGTCCATTTGCTCTCCTTAGAAATACAGTCCGCCGTTGACATTAATAGTCTGGGCGGTGATGTAGGATGACTCGTCGGATGCAAGATAGGCCACGCTGTCCGCCACTTCCGAAGCAGCGGCAAACCGTTTCAAAAGTACATTCTCGGCAGCTTTCTGTACTGCCGGATTCTGCATGCCCGCATCAGCCATATCTGAGATGACCAGTCCTGCGGCAACTGTATTGCAGCGAATATTCCACTCTGCTCCGAAGCGCGCCGCCACCTGAGTCATGGAAATGAGTCCGGCCTTACTGGCTGCGTAATGGGCGGTGCGCGGGCCACCGTATTGTCCGCTCACCGAACCTATGTTGATCACGCTTGCAGACTTGCTTTTCTTGAGTAGCTCAAGGCACCGCTGGGTGCACAGGAAAGGCCCTTTCAGGTTCACCGAAAGAATGCGGTCCCATTCTTCCGGGGTGATCTTATCGAAATCCTGCGGATCATTGATTCCGGCATTATTGACCAGCACATCAAGCCTGCCTTCATTGGCTAAAATATTGGAAACTACGGAATCCACGGAATCCGCATCGCTAACTTCAAGTTGCAGGATGCGTGCTGTGCCGCCGTCTTTGGAAATTTCTGCTGCGGTCTGCTCTGCGCTTGCGCGGTCATTAACCCAAGTGAGGATCATTTGCGCGCCTTCGGCTGCCAGTTTGAGGCTGATGGCCTTGCCGATGCCTCGTCCGCCTCCGGTTATCAGCGCGATTTTATCTTTTAATCTTAACATGTAAATTTAATCCTTTTTGCCAGCCATGAGTACTGCGTGGCGTCCGAATCCGGCCTCGGCAAAAGAGCTATAAAGCTTGTCCAGTACATCGCGGTTGTCGCTGCGGGTCAGGTTCAGTTCAAGCTCTTTGCGCATGGCGTGACATTCGCGGCCCAGTTCCGGGTTTTGCAAATAGTTTTTGCCCATGAGCAGGAATAATTCCATAGGGAATGTAATTTCATAATGCAGCGGTTCAAAGTCCAGCCGCCGCAGCAGCCGTTCAAGGGAACTGCGGTTGAAGAAATTTATGTGATGCGGGGGAGTCAGCCACCACGGCTTCTCGTCCATATCTTCGGTCATGATCTTTTGCAGTTTGTTGTAATCGTTGGGAACACCAATGACAATCAGCCCGCCGGGATTCAGCACCTGCCGACATAGAGAGAGCATAGCTGCCGGGTCAGGCAGGTGTTCGAGCACTTCCCAGAGATGGACCACATCAAAGCGGCCTATGGAATCGGCACACTTTTGATTAAAAAATGCGTGTTCAATATCAAGGCCTTGAGAACGGCTATATTCCACTGCCATGTCTGATGGCTCGACACCTTTGGATTTCCAGCCCTGATTGACGGCATCTTTTAGAAAAAAACCGGTGCCGGAACCTACATCCAGTAGACTGCCTTTGCGGCCCAATTGTTTTTCAATGACTTGCAGCCGTGCTTTATTGGTAGCTGTATGCCATTCCTGATCTTCCAGTTGATGCTGGATCATGAGCGGTTTATATTCGGCATGGAAATCCCGTGTATAAATACGGCTCATCTCTTCTTCATCGGGAATAGGAATGATGTGCTTGAAGCCGCAGCTTTCGCAATGGATCACATCGAATCCATCAATTGAATCCAGCACTATGCCGCTGTGATCTATCCAGCATTTTCTGTCACTCAAAATTGTGCTCCAAGCTTAATTAAATGGCTTCCATAATTCGGGCTGCGATGTTCATGGCCCCTTGCCCTATTCCAAGTCCGGCAGCTTTTGCAGCCATGGACTTAAGCGAATCCTGACCGGAAATGAAATTTTGCAGTTCTACTGCCAATTTTTGGTCAGTGATGCGGTCAAATTTTCCCAGTGAAACCGCTGCTCCACATGCATGCAATGCCGATGCCGAGTGGGTGTGATCATCGCTTAGGCAAAGCAGCATTTGCGGAACCCCGCAGGCCGCCAGTTCATAAGCGGTCATGCCGAAAGATGCTATTGCTGCGTCGCAGCGATGCATGGGGACGGACATGTCCTTTATCTCATTCAATAATTTTACTCTCTTTCCGTGCTCTACCGTTATCCGGCTGATTTTGTCCAGATTATTGAACATGGGGCCGATTACAACTTCGGCCTGCCAGCTTTTATTTGCTGATTTCAGTGGGGGCACGGATTTTAGTGCCTGCAATATTTTCAGGGTCAGATTATGAGGATCGCTGCCGCCCATGGTGATTAATATTTTGGGCGGGAAAGATTTTTCTTTTAGCTTTTGGGCAAGCCGGAACTCTTTGCGCAGGGGAATAAATTCCCATCCGCGATGGATGGTGCCGTTAAAACCGGTCCAGTCCAGCTCATGGAATTGCGGTACTGGCGGGTAAAATGCCAGATCGCAGTGCAATCTGTTGGGAGTGGGGTCGTCGATGGAGACCAGTAATTTGCCAGCATCCTTTGCGCGCTCAAAAAAAGATTGGCCAAGGGTAATGCGCAGGTCGAGGACCACGGCGCATTCGTTGCCGAATTCCCCAAGATCAAAGTCTTCAACGGTAATGGTTCTGAATCCGGCTGCATTGATTTTTTCTTCAGCAGCCTGATCGCCCCGGAAGCTGAATACGGAATCGCGCCCGAATCCATCGCGCAGTGCTGCGGCTATGGCAAGACAGCGGCCCGCATGCCCGAATCCAGTCTGCGCTCCGGCTTCACATAGAAAAAGGACCGGACCATTACTTTTCATCATTCATGAAAGCTTGATAAAGCCGTTCGGCAATGTGCCAGTCTTCTTCGGTATCGATATCCACCACCATGTAGCGGGGCAGGAAGTAGGGCATGTTTAATCCCTCCTTGCGATCTGCCGGGAAATCGGTCAGCTCCATCCAGTAAAACTGGGCGGCATCATGGAAAAAAACAGGAAGATCTTGCGACCGACACGGCGCGTATTCCGGGAAAGCGTATTCAACACCGCCCTGCTCATTCTTCTTGAAAGAGCGTAGGATAGGGTAAGGGAATTCTGAAACTCCCAAAACACAGTTGGCCCTGTTTTCACGCAGCATTTTATACCCGCCGCGAATACTTTCAGCGGTGACAAAGGGGTTGGCAAAGAATTGGCAATACCTTTCCGGTTCGCCCCAATTGTTTTTGACCCAGTCTACTGCGTGATCAATCACCGGCTGGGTAGGGGTAAAATCGTCAGCCAGTTCCGCCGGGCGCATGAAGGGCACTTCGGCCCCGTACTCGCGGGCAACTTCGGCGAATTCCTCGCTATCCGTACTTACCAGAATATGATCAAAGAAGCCGCTCTTGCGGGCGGCTTCAATGGTATAGGCTATAAGTGGTTTTCCCAGAAAAGGGCGGATTGATTTTTTAGGAATCCGTTTACTGCCGCCCCGGGCCGGGATAATTGCTATTTGCATTGATGTTTGAATCCGTACTTAGAGTTACTGGTCGGCGCGCAGGAAAGTCTTTTCCGCAAACTGCCAGTCTTCTTCAAAGTCCACTTCGACGCATGCGTGTTCTGACACATCCACGGGCTTGAGGTTGACTCCTTCCTCGATAATGAATTCCAGACCTTTTTCAAAATAATCCTGATCCTCACAGCGTCGCAGGGCTTCTTTGTAAGGAGCTAGATCCTTTTGCTTCACAAGGTTGATACCTACAGCCTCACCCTCGGCATTGACCACCTGCTTGGAGATTTCGGTGATGTATCCCTTGTCGTTGAGTACATACTTGATCTCTTCTTCGCCGCAGGATTTGCGGTCAACTGCGATGCGGCTTTCATCTTTTGCTTCATTGAGGAATTTTTTTAAAACCGGCTTTTCAAAGACCACGTCTCCGTTAAGCCAGAGGATATCATCATCAAGTTCTTCCACAGCCTTAAGCAGGCTTTTGGAAGTATTGGTGATGTAATAATCAGGGTTGTACTTGTAAAAAACTTCAGGAAATTGTTCCATGATCAGGGTCATTTTAAAACCGACTACAACAATAATTTCCTTGACGCCCAGTTCGCGCATAAGGCGGATCTGGCGACCGAGAATAGTCTCCCCGTAAGGAAGCACAGAAAGTGATTTTGGGAAAGGTCTGCTCAGCCTGCTTCCTATTCCTGCTGCAAGAATGATTGCTTTCATGGTTTGCCCCCTTTGCGGGTTAAAGATAGTTGGCGATAATGTGTTCACCCAGTCTTTGCGCGGCCTTTCCATCGCAGTGGGTGAAGGAAAGTTCTTTCAGTTTTGTCCGTTCCTCAGCAAAGTCATCTATATTATTTATCACGATCTCCTCAAAAGCGGTATAGAGATCATCTTCTTTTCTGACTTTTCTACCCGGAGTCATCTCATCATAGTCGTAAAGAAGCTCCCGGTTTTTAGTCACATAATCTTCAAGGTCGTAGGGGTAGAAGATCATGGGCCGATCCAGAAGCAGGAAGTCGAAGTAAATGGACGAGTAGTCGGTCAGCAGTGCATCGCAGAGTCCCAGCAGCGGATAGGCGTCGCTCTTGGGGTTCATGAGCACGATGTTTGGCGGCATTTGGACCTGCGCGATACTCAGGTACGGATGGAATTTGCAGACAAAAAGGATATTGTTCTGCTGGCAGAACTGCGAAAGTTTGCCGAGGTCAATGGCTCCGTCCTCAAACGGTCCGCCGCCGAGATCTCGGAAAGTGGGCATGAAGAAGACCACTTTGCCTCCTTGTTTACGAAACTTGACCATTTCGGCGTAAAGTTCGCGGTCAGCATTTATCATATCGAATTTGCCGGGGCGGCGCAGAAGCACATCGTTGCGCGGATAACCGAGTTCCAGAAAATCATCGGCTTTGAATGCGCGTCCGAAGGCGGTCTTGGTGAAATATGGTGAAGTGGAGAGCACTGCATTGTACCCGGAATAGGCGAAAGAAAGATGCTCAGCCTTTTCAGGGTTCATATTTACTGCGGAGTTGATTTCCGGGAAGCCGATGGCTTTGAGCGGGATGCCGTGCCATAGCTGGATGGAGGTGGCTTCACTGAGCAATGCCCATAGCTGATCCTGAGTCTTCCAGCTGAAATCGTCACTGATTACCAGCGAGGCCTTGGTCATCAGGGCAAGCGTCTCTGTGTCATTGATGTACAGCGCGGATAGTCCTTGGCGTTTGAGCATGTCTGCTTCCTTTTTATCAAATGAAAGGAAGAAACATTGCAGCTCCGGCCGGTGCTGCACGCAGTGGATAAAGAAATATTTGACGTTATCAATAAAATACCCGCCTGCGCGTCCGAAGAACAGAGCCAGATTTTTCTGTTTGGGGACCGATGCTGATAATTCCCGCAGCTTTTGCAGTTCGTCTTGTTGCATGATTTCGCGCTGTCCGTTTGAGTCCGTTTAAGTTCAAGAGGAAAAAATGTGTGTTTTCTGACACCTGTGAACAGTTTATTCAATTTGAGTGCCAAAAACAATGCAAAGGTTGAATATTTCAGGAAAAGAGTCCGTGAGTGGTAGTGTGGGATGTATTGTTTTAGCGGAGTGACTATTGTTATTTTTTAATATCATTCTGATATATAAGGATATATTTTTGTATAATCATCTTGAATCAGCAGCAGGTCAGCAGTACTCTCAACCTCATGAGAACAACAGCTGACAGAATAAGGCACACCCTTTTATTCGAAATTATCGGACTTTGCACCTGCGCCCCGCTGGCATCATGGATACTTGATAAAGATTTGACCCGGATCGGGATTATGAGCATCGCCATTTCCCTGACCGCTATGGTCTGTAACTATCTATACAACTTGATTTTCGATAAGGCTCTGGTGGCCCTGAACCGGCCGGTTAACGTACGGCCTACATGGATGCGTGTATTGCATGCAATCCTGTTTGAGCTTTCTCTGTTAACCCTTACCGTGCCTTTCGTGGCTTGGTGGCTGGATCTGACGCTCTGGCATGCTTTGATTGCTGATCTCGGGTTCGCGCTTTTCTTTCTGGTCTACGCCTTTGTCTACAACTGGGTGTATGACATTGTATTTCCCATGCCGGTGGCTGCGGATAACGCGTAGTGCCTCCGGCGGCTGGGGAAGGGAAAACTTTTAACGTGCTTCGCAGTTTTAATTGTTAAGTCGTAGAAAATTGAAACCCCGCAATATCAATAAAGATATTGCGGGGTTTGTTTTTTATTCTCGCTTCTTTCGCCTAAACATATTTCTAACCCGTCCGAATTTCTTGCCTGTTTTTTCTCTCATAGTTTCCGGTTCAGGCTCCGGTTCTTCGGTTTTTTCACTCCTGAAGGTGGCGAAGCGGGCTACTTTGCCTACTTGTGTGGCTGAATATTTGGCTGCCTTGCTGGTGGCTTGAAAAGCTTTGTCTGTTGAGTCGACTACTTTTTTTGCTGCGCTGGCTGCTTTTTCCCCGGCTGCTCCGGTGATGGTTTTGAGGTAGGCAGTAGTAATGGTTTTGGTGGACCCCATGGCGATGGAAAGGAGCATGCCTGCAGCTTCGCGAAGTACGGCGCGGCGATAGCCCGGAGAATTTTTTTCCGCATGGAAATTGAAATGTCCACGGGTGATGATGCCGACTCGCAGCGCAAGGAAAGCATTGGTGGAACCGTCCAGTATTGATGCGGTTACGATTGAAGTTAGCCCGCTGGCACCGGGGATCATACCCAGGGCGGACCCTGCCAGTACAGGAGACATGATGGCCTCGATCTGGGCCTGAATATCCAGTTCTTCAACCGCGCTGGCAAAGAATGCCGTACCTGCTACATTAGCGTAGACTGCGACCATATCCCGCATAGAGGGGCGTTGGTTGTAAATTTTGGAGACATCCCAGACCAACTTGGTCAGGGTGCCGAGTACTATGAAGGAATCGAGCTGCCCGTTCTGGGAAATGGCCGTGGACAGGAAAATCCTTGAAGCCACGGTTTTCATTTTTTCCGTGGAGATACGGTCAAGGTGCTCAAGTGCAATGTCTAAATCTTCGGTCGTGGAAAGAGGCAGCGCGGCCTCACGGATATATCTGTTACTGCGTAATCTTTTGCGCAATTTGCGGATGAATTCCCGTTGCTCGGCAGGAGTGGGATCATCGGGCATGACCAGCGGTCCGGGCCGGAAAAAATGAATAACCAGTGGACTTAAACAGATGATCAGGAACAGCCCGCTCAGCCCGAAGAGCACGTAATCGTGAGAGGCTGGAAAATATACGGCGCAGAGCTGAGCCAGTCCGGCGATCTGGTTGAGCATGAAAAGGATGAATCCGCCCACAAGAAAAAGCAGCAGGGCGGTTATGAGTCGCGGCAGGGCCTTGGACATATATTTAATCCTCACTGTATCTGTGTTGTTTTTAATAATTGTATCTAGCCGCCAGCCCCCAAGTACGTCAAATTTATCCTTGCATCTTTTCTCTGTTGAAATATTGTGCCGCACCGTAAGCGCTATGCGCTGCGACTAACATTGAAGGATAAACAAAATGATCAAGCTTAAATCATCTGCAAGTCTTGGAATAGCGCAGGCTCTTGGCGGGGCGGCACTCATTTCCCTTGTGGGTATCTTTATAAAAATTATGGTGGTGGATTACGCCCAGCCCATTTTTGTGGTCACTTTCTGGCGGAATTTGTTTGTCAGCACCATTCTCATGGCGGGGTTGCGTATTTTCAAACCGCACAAGCTCAAGTTCGAGCGGGAGCATCTCGGGCTACTTGCAATATACGGGCTGGTTCTAGTTGGATTGAATGGAATCTGGGGCGGGTCGGTTTATTTTAACGGGGCCGGGGTGTCTACGGTTCTGGTTTACGTCTCCGTGCCTATCACCGTGCTGGCTCAATGGTGGCTGGGCGGGGAAAGGCCGAATCTGCGTATTGTCCCCTCAATCTTTTTCTGCTTGCTCGGTTGCGCTTTAGTCTGTGGAATTCAGGGAATGTCTGATTTTTCGTTGACCCCCATGGGAATGTTTTTGGGGCTGCTTTCCAGCGTCTTTTTCTCTGCCTATGCACTTCTGGGGCGGGAATGCGCAAAGCGGGGCATAAGTTCATTCAGCACAATGATGCATGTTTTTGGGATTGCAGCCATTTACATGCTGCCTCTGAATCTTTTTGCTCAAGGGATAATACCCGGTACAGCCCTGAATCCTGCGGCTATTTTTATGCCCGGAGTGGATTGGAAAGGCTGGGCCTGCATACTGACCCTTGCCATCGGCCCATCCATGACCGGTTGGACTTTGATCACCGCCAGTCTGAATCATCTGTCTCCCTCAGTGGTTAACATCCTGCTGACCGTAGAACCCATGATGACCGGGCTGGTCGCTATTCCGGTTCTAGGCGAATACATGACTATGGAGCAGTGGGCAGGGTGTTTTCTGGTTGTGATCGGGGTAATTGTTTTGAAGAAAAGATAAGAAAAACCCCGCAATATCAATCAAGATATTGCGGGGTTTATTGTAAGCAAGTCTTAACTAGCGAAGCGGCGAAGCTCAATAAAAGTTTTTGAAGAGTCCAGAGAAACTTTTTCCAAAAAGTTTCTTTGGTCCCCGAAGGGCCGCCGGAGGCAACTTATACATTAAACAGAAAGTGAACAACATCGCCGTCTTTTACGATGTATTCCTTTCCTTCTGAGCGGAGCACTCCGGCTGCGCGGCAGGCTGCTTCTGATTTATTGGATACGTAGTCGTCGTAGCCGATAACTTCAGCGCGAATGAAGCCGCGTTCAAAGTCGGTGTGGATGGCTGCTGCTGCGCGGGGAGCCTTGTCGCCGTCATGGATAGTCCATGCGCGTACTTCCTTAACCCCGGCGGTGAAATAGCTGATCATGCCGAGGGAGTGAAAACCGGTGCGGATGATCTTGGCAAGGCCGGATTCTGTTACACCGTATGAATCGAGAAATTCGTTGTATTCTTCCTCATCAAGGCCGACCAACTCTTCTTCCATCTTGGCGGAAATCTTTACGAACTCAGCGCCGCGCTCTTCTGCAAGGGCCATTACTTTTTTAACGTAATCGTTGTCCTCGGTGAGGCCTTCTTCGTCCACGTTGGCGCAGTAAATTACGTTTTTGGCGGTGATGAGGCGCATGTCGCGGAGCATCTCGTCCATGATGTCTGTTTCAAGCTCACCGTAGGTGTTTACGGGATTACCTTCGTTGAGGTGTTCAAGCAGCTTTTCAGCTTCGGCGATCTTCGGACCGAGAGACTTGTCGCCCTTGATCTTCTTTTTCATGCCCTCAATGCGGGTATCAAGAGCCTGCACATCGGAAAGGATCAGCTCAGTCTCAATTACATCAATATCACGCAGGGGATCAACTGAGTTGGAAACGTGGATAACGTCGTCGTTGTCAAAGCAGCGCACAACGTGGAGGATGGCCTGAGTTTCGCGGATGTTGCCGAGAAACTTGTTGCCAAGACCTTCACCCTTGCTTGCGCCTTCAACAAGACCTGCGATGTCGATGAAATCAACTGTGGACTGCTGCACGCGCTGGGGATTAACCAGCTCGGCCAGCTTGTCGATGCGCTCGTCCGGGACGGGCACAACAGCCTTGTTGGGTTCGATGGTACAGAAAGCGTAGTTCGCGCTTTCCGCGTTCTGGGCCTTGGTCAGGGCGTTGAAAAGTGTGGATTTACCAACGTTGGGCAGTCCCACAATACCGATACTGAGAGCCATAATAAATTCTCCTCAAAAAATATAAATTCCTTTTCACGCCGCAAACATCCCGTACACGCAACGTTTGTTGCATGAAAAAATAAATTTATCCGGGATATTGTGCCGTGAAAGGTGAAAAGTCTTTTTCATTATCTATAAAGATAATATCACGTGTTGCGGCCCCTCAATACCCGTCTTTGCGGGGATGGGCAAGTGTTGAGTTTGGGGGAGGGGGATTGCTGGCTTGGATGTGAAACGTGAAAGGCGAAGAGCTGGTGCTCTTCGCCTTTATTTATGCTTCGGTGTCTGTGTCTTTTCCGTCTGATTCAGCTTGCTTGGTTTTGGCTTCTTGTTCTTCTTGGCAGACTTGGTTTACGAAGTCTTCGAACCAGTCTTTGTAGTCTGGGTGGTTGCGGATGTTGTCGAGGTCGGTGTCGGATTTAAGGTGTTCGCAGGGAGAGATGAAGGGAGCAAGTGCTTCTGGTTTAATGATCCATTTTTTACACGTTTCAAATTGTTTTTGTAAAGACGCTATGCAAGCAAGATTATATGCTCCGTAGCCTTTAATTATTTTTTCAGCAGCAAGAGATTTTATTTTTGCTAAATTTAAAAGTGAATTGTTGGGGGGGGTAGAGATTTTAGCTCTATCTATGAGGGAGCAGGACCAATTATATAATGCTTTTGGATTTTCGGGTTGAATTTTAAGAGCAGTGATATATTTTGTTTCAGCTTGCTTAAGTATATATCTTTTAGTTTGTCCCTGTTTATTACGGGCTTTGTGTTTTAAAAGTACCCCCCAATTGTTCCATGCGAGAAAATTGTCATGATCGCTATCTGTAGCCTTCATATATTTTTTTTCAGCTTGGTCTAAGATATCTGTTTGTTGTTTTTCATTCTCCAGCTTGGCCTTTCGGTATAAAAACCAACCCCAATTGTTCCATGCTCTACTAAAATTGGGATCAATGTCTGTTGCTTCGCGATAATTTTTTTCTGCTTGTTCGAATAAATCTTGTCTTTGAATTCCATATTCGTTTTGCGCTTTGTCTTCTAATAATATTCCTAAATTATATAATGCATATGTGTGCTTTGGATCGATTGTTATGGCCATACGATAGTTGCTTTCAGCTTGTGATTTATATTCAGTATCTTGAAAAATGTCATTTGAAGTAAGATGTACTTGAAAAATATAGCCTTGAGCAAAGAATGGTTCTGCTTTTAGGGGAAACATTTTTGCTAATGTTTTCCATGTCGAAAGGGCATCTTCCCATTCTTCAGTATCTTGATATTGAAGAGCTGCAGCTCGTAAACGATCATAAGTGGAAGCGTCTTCGTCTTTGGCAACTTCTTCTAAAGCTTTAGCTTCCTCTTCACTGCGTTCAAATTTGTCGACTGCAATTTTACGTGTTTCCTCAATTGCTTTGGAATCATTTTTTGCTTTCTCTTTATGCGCAGCACAAGCCGTCTCATGTTCCTTGCACCGTTTAACTAACTCTGAAATTTCTTCTTCTTTTGTTTGGATTAAATTCTGAACTTCCATAGCCATAGATGAAAAATCATTTTGTTGAGTCTCTAGTTTTATTTTTATGTTTTCAATCGCATCTTCAGCTTGTGAATTTAACTCTGTTGCAATTTCATTGATCTTAGCTTCAAGTTCATTCTGATTTTTGAGTGCAGCTTGTTCTTGTTGTCTATGGAATAGAAAACCCAGAACGGATAAAATTAAGGCGGCAATTGCTGAAATCCAGATGAGGGCATTGTAAAAGAAATCGATATTCTTCTTTTGATTTTCAGACCATTCCCGAACATGCTCAGCCTGCTCCTTAGTCCGTTCAAACCACATCTGCCCACTATTATTAACCTGAAAATTCTTTATCTCAGTTATATCGCTTTCAATGCTGAATATCTTACGTTCAATCTCATCAATTTGTTCAGGAGAGACTTTATCAGCCTTAACCGCAGCCCCAACACCCGCACAAACCCCCAAAAGCAAAATAAGGGCGAGCATCATCCCCGAAAAGACACGAACAAATCCATTTCCCCGACGCATATATATTACTCCAACTAAACGAAGTTCTTAATCAAATATTATTTATAAATTACAGCAGAACTCTTTTACAAGATCATCCATATTTCGTCTAGCAACTGAAATAGAAAAGTGGATACTCCGCCAGCAAATGCGCACCCCCTTTTTATTCCTTTACCCAGCCCCCAAACCAGCCTACAACCCCTCTCATGAGCAATACCTCTTCAAATTATGATGTAATTATTCTCGGCGCGGGCGCGTCCGGGCTTTATTGTGCCATGCATGCTGCTGCGCGCGGGCGTAAGGTGCTGGTGCTGGACCATTCCGGTAAGGCGGGGCGTAAGATCCGTGTTGCCGGGGGTGGCAAGTGCAACTTTACCAATATGGATGTTGTGGCGGATAACTATATTTCCGCAAACCCCCATTTTGTGAAGTCTGCATTGGCGCGGCACAATCAGTGGGATTTTATTTCTCTCGTTTCCGAGGCCGGGATTGAATATGAAGAGCGCGAGGACGGACAGCTTTTCACCCTTGACGGGGCCGGACTGATTGCCGGACTGCTGGTTTCCAAATGCCACCGTGCGGGCGTGGAAACACTTATGAACCGTGAGATTGAATCAATCAGCGGGGAAGGTCCGTTTGTGGTCAAGAGCGGGGGACAGAGTTTCGAGGCGGAGTCACTTGTTGTTGCGCTTGGATCGCCTGCATCGCCTCAAGTGGGGGCTACTCCGTTCGGTTACAAAATTGCGGAGCAGTACGGTTTGAAAACTATTCCGGCCCGGCCTTCCTTGGTTCCGTTTACTATCGGCGGACGTGACGGGAAGTTTTGTAAGGAACTTAGCGGCAATGCTTTGCCTGTTTCTATTGAATGCGAAGGGCGTGTCTTTCGCAGTGATATGCTTTTCACCCATAAGGGTATTTCAGGTCCGGCAGTGCTCCAGATTTCCAATTACTGGCGGCGTGGATCTGCACTTACTATTAATCTACTGCCGGATCACAACATTTCAGATCTTTTAGAGGCGCATCGCAGTGAAAATACTGCTTTGCATAACTTTTTAGCCCGCTATTTTACCCGCAAAATGGTCGGTTTGCTTTTGGATGATCAGGATGGTGATACCGCAATCAGTCAGTTGACCAAGGAACGCAGGCTCGCTTTGGCTGAGCGCATTCATTCGTGGATGGTCAAGCCGCAGGGAACCGAAGGATTTGCAAAGGCCGAGGTTGCTTCAGGCGGTGTTGATACTGACGAAATTTCGTCAAAGACCATGGAAGCCAAGAAAGTCCCCGGACTCTATTTCGTCGGCGAAGTGCTGGATGTGACCGGCTGGCTGGGCGGCTATAATCTGCAATGGGCATGGTCTTCGGGGTACGCGGCGGCGCAGTTTGTTTAGTATGGGTTTGCCGTATGATTGAAATAAAGTCTGTAAGCTCCATTCCGCAGGGGATGCGTGATGAATATCTCGACTCTCTGACCAAAGCTCAGGACCTTTATCTGGAAGAATTGGTCCGAGAAGGTGCTGTTTGGTTAATGGGTGATATGGGGTACGCTGTGGTAAGCGGTGATTCCCTTGTAGAGTTTTTTGTGCCCGGAGAGTTTAGGGAAAAATTAATATTCCTGTTTGATACTCTTGTTGATTTTTGCCGGATAAAGCAGGTGCTTTGTAAATCTTTTGATAGTGATTTGCTGTTTGTTTCATTGAGTCGGCAGGTACATATGAGCACAGTGGGACTTCTGTTCAGGGAAATCGCAGATAGTTCATTTCATTTAGTTGAAGGCCAATGTATGCGTCCGGCAAATGAAGCTGATATTGATACGATTGTGGCTTTTGATGACGGTTTTTTTCATGACCGTGCTGAAATTGAGCATTATTTTGCAGAAGGCAATCTTTACGCGTTTGATTGTGCTGGTAGTGTTCGGGGGTGCGGGATAGTCACCCCGGTTATTGCCGGTCGAAATTATATGGATGTCGGGGTGCTTGTGGCTCCTGAATTCAGAAATCAGGGCTGCGGAGCTTATATCGTTTCATTCTTGAAGTCAGCTATGCTTGAACAGGGTTACAATCCCATATGCAGTTGCAGCAATGAAAATCGTGCTTCTGCAAAGGCTTTGCAGCGGGCAGGCTTTGTTTGTGGGCATAGAGTGCTGAAGTTTGTCTTTTAACTTGTAGTGGCTTCTTTTATAACATCAAGTAGCGTCTTAAAATCGAACGGCTTGCACACGTAATACTTGATCCCCGCCCGTTCGAATTCAGCAAAGGCATCAGAATAACAATGCCCGGTCATGGCTATGATGGGGGTTTTGGACTTCTCGCCAAAAACAAATTCATCACGGATTCTGTCAATCGCTTCATAGCCGTCCATTTCCGGCATCTGGATATCCATCAGGATGCATTCGAAATCTGATTCTTCCAGCTTATCGAGAGCTTCGAGGCCATTGCATGCCGTCGTGACAGAGTGCCCCTGTTTTTCGAGTAAACGTGAGGCGGAGAGTACATTTATCTTTTCATCATCAACTAACAAGATTTTCATGATCTCATAATAATAAAAAAAAAGCTTAGCTGTAAAGATAAAGCCGAAAGAAAACCCCGCCCTTGATATAAGGACGGGGTTCTTTTTGTGTAATTGGAGCCAGTCGCAGGGACCGGGATAATTACATTTCGTTAGGCAGTGCCTTAAGCTGTTCGTATGTGTAGACAGGACCGTCCTGACATACGTAGCTGGTGCCGATGTTGCAACGACCGCAGATGCCGACGCCGCATTTCATGCGTTTTTCAAGAGTGGTGATGATCTGATCATCCTTGAAACCGAGCTTGGCAAGAGCCTGCACGGTGAATTTGATCATGATCGGCGGTCCACAAGTTACTGCGTATGCGTTTTTGGCCGAGGGCTTGATGTCCAGCAGCACGTTGGGGATAAGTCCCACGTTGTGCTTCCAGCCTTCGTATTCCGCATCAATGGTCAGATGGGTGTCGAGGTCGTCGCGTTCCATCCATTCGGGCAGCTCATAGCTGAATGCCATGTCTACAGGGCTTCTTGCACCGTAGAGCAAAGTTATTTTGCCGTAATCTTTACGGTTATCCAGCATGTAGTAGAGCAGGGTACGCAGAGGAGCCATACCGATACCACCACCGACGAAGACAATATCTTTGCCTTTCATCTCTTCGTAAGGGAAGCAGTTGCCTAAAGGAGCGCGGACACCAATCTGGTCGCCGGCATTTAAGGTGTGCAGCTTCTCAGTAACTTCACCGGTACGCATGACACTGAATTGCAGATAATCCATGCGTGTGGGGGTGGAGTTGATAACGAATGTTGCTTCACCGATACCGAAGGCGGACAGCTGTCCCACCTGACCGGGTTCAAAGGTGAAGTTTTTTCTGATTTCCGGGTTGTTGAGAGTCACCCGAAAAGTCATGATATTGTGAGTTTCCTTGATGACCTCCTGAATGGTGGCCATTGCCGGAAGATAAGGATTGCTAGTCATTTGCCTTCTCCTTTGCTTCATATGCAATAGCGTTCAGGACGATTTCGCGGATGTCCACGCCCACGGGGCAGCTCTTGATACAGCGACCGCAACCGCAGCAGGAGATAACTCCGTCATGCAGGTCCGGGTAGTAGCTGAATTTGTGGCCGACTCTGTTCTTAAGGCGGTGGGCCTTGGTTGGGCGGGGGTTGTGTCCGCTGGCTTCCATGGTGAACATGGAGGACATGCAGTTGTCCCAGCTTCTGATGCGCTCACCTTTGACTCCGTCGGATTCATCGGTGATGTTGAAGCAGTAGCAAGTGGGACAGAGATAGGTGCATGCACCGCAGCTGAGGCACTTGGCGGACTGTTCTTCCCAGAAGTCCTGATCGTCAAAAGCTTCGAGAAGCTTTGCCGGAGCCTTGGAAAGGTCCTGTGCTTCGCCCATGGACTGGTCGGCTTTGGCGCGAACTTTATCCGCTTCAGCCTGTTTGGAGCCGCCGTCTTCCAGCAGGGAGCTGGCGAGCAGTGCTTCACCGCGGTCGCTGACTGCTTCAAGGAAGTAGCCGCTATCCACGGGAACCATGAGCACGTCAGATCCGCTGGGATCGGAAGGTCCGGAACCAACCCAGTTGCAGAAGCAGGTGGTTTCGCCTTTTTCACACGCGAGAGTGATGAAGAAGGTGTTTTCCCTGCGGGCTTTGTAATATACGTCCACGTGTTTGCCGTTCAGGTAAACACGGTCGAACATGGTGAATCCGCGCGCGTCACAGGGACGGCTGCCGAAAACAACCCATGATGAATCAGGAATGGTTTCCTTAACGTCAAGGGCCACTTTCTCAGGATTCTCAAGATCTTTGATGTGGCTGAATTCCACGAGGGTTTCACTCTGAGGGAAGCAGGCCTTTTTAGGGGGCGCGGTTGCTTCGCGTTCGATGTTGAAACCTTTCTTGGAGTCGTAGGGCTTGAACACAATGGAATCGCCCTCATTGCGGGGAGCGAGCACTTCGTGTTTCTGACCCAGTTCTTCCAGCCATGCCGATACCTTGTCGGATTTGATGAATTTTGCCATGGCTACCACTCCTTCTCCTTGATAGTAGGTTCATCAATCTTGAAGGTCTGAAGCGGAGGTTTGGCCTCGGGATCGAGTCCGGCCTCGTAGTTAAAGACTTCCTTGATTTCCTTGTTGAACTTCTTCTTAAAGAGCAGGATGGGAATGTCTACCGGGCAGGCGCGCTGGCATTCACCGCATTCGGTGCAGCGTCCGGCGAGATGGTAGGCATGGATAACCTGAAACATCCACTTGTCGCGGACGTGGGCTTCCTGGCTCAGCCAATGCGGATCGCGGGACTGGGCCACGCAATGATCGCGGCATACACACATGGGGCATGCGTTACGGCAGGCGTAGCAGCGGATGCAGCGATCCATTTCACCGAGCCAGAAACTGAATTTCTCTTCGGTGGACTTGGCTTCGAATTCCTCAAGGTCTTTGTATCCGTCTTCAAAGGAAGCGGTGGCCTTTATCTCGTCACCGATAAACTGGTCGGAAACCACTGCGTTGGGGTAGCGGCAGGTCTGGCATTTGTCAGCAATGACGTCAGCCATGGGCAGCTTGTGCTCTTTGCCTGCAACGGTGAGCTTGACTTCAGTCTCACTCACTTCGCAAGTTTCAACCTGTCCTACATCACCCACTGCGCGGCGGATCTTGGTCTGGTCCACAACACCGTTGCAGCCGAAACCGAAGATGGTCACGTCTTCGCGTTTGATGAGGTTTTCCTGCAACAGTTCAACTACACTGCGGCTGTCGCAGCCTTTGACCACGATACCGACCTTTTTACCCTTCAGGGAGGGCAGGTAGGTAGCTAGGTTGTGAACGCAGAGCGCGTCCACTTTCAATTTATCTATATCTGCTTCCCTGCGTATGAAGTGGGGGGTGGCATGCAGCGGGTCGAAACTATCCGACCAGCCGATGACCACGTCCAATTCAGGCAGGGCATCCTTAATCTGTTTTTTAAGATCTTCCAGATTTTTCACTCTGTTTCTCCTTGCGTGGAATTGCCCTGCCTAGAGGGAGGCTTCCATCAATTTGAGTGTCTCCTCAGCTTCCGGGCCTTCAATTTTCTGGGCCGGGCCGAGTTTGTGAATCTGTTCGGTGAACTTGGTCACAACTTCCTGCCAACGCTGGCCTTCTGATGCGGAAACCCAGGTGTAGTCGAAACGGTCAGGGTCGATTCCCAGCATGGGGATAAACCTTTTGAGCATTTCGAGCCTGCGGCGGGCATAGAAGTTACCTTCAGCGTAGTGGCAGTCATTAGGGTGACAACCGGACACGAGCACTCCGTCCGCACCGGACATGAGTGTTTTCACAATAAACAGAGGATCTATTCTTCCTGAACAGGGAACTTTGATAACCCTTAAATCAGTCGGCTGGGTGAATCTTCCTACGCCTGCGGTATCCGCGCCGCCATAGGAGCACCAGTTGCAGAGAAAACCGACGATTCTGAGTTCTTTACCTTCTAGAACCGGCATACTGCGTTAACCTCCGCGAGAATCTGGTTGTCAGTAAAGTGCTGGAGCTGGATTGCACCCTGCGGACAGGTGGATGTGCAAATACCGCAACCCTGACAAATTGTTTCAATCACCTCAGCTTTAACCATGCCGCGGAAGTCTACTTCTTTAATAGCTCCGAAGGGGCAGGTGCTGATGCATTTGCCGCAACCGATGCAGCGTTTGATATCGACTACAGAAATCGCGGGGTCACTTTCCAGCTGGTCCTTGGAGAACATGGCCAGAACTTTTGCCGCCGCCGCACTACCCTGTGCAACAGATGCCGGAATATCTTTGGGGCCCTGACAGGCACCAGCAAGAAAAACACCGGCAGTGTTAGTTTCAACAGGCTTAAGTTTGGGGTGTCCTTCCATGAAGAAACCGTAGTTGTCGTAGGATATACGCAGCTTTTTAGCCAGATCGGTGGCTCCGTTTGCTGCTTCGACACCGACAGCCAGTACAACAAGATCAGCATCGACTTCAACCTGATCACCCATAAGGGTATCAGCGCCGCGTACTATCAGTTTATCACCTTTGGGGTAGATCATGGATACGCGACCACGGATGTATTTTGCTCCGTACTCTTCCATGGCTCTACGGGTGAACTCGTCGTACATTTTTCCCGGTGCTCGGATGTCCATATAAAAGACATAAGACTGTGAATCGGGAATGTGGTCTTTGGTGAGGATAGACTGTTTGGCGGTATACATGCAGCAGAAACCTGAGCAGTAGGGACGGTCAACAGATTTATCTCTGGAACCTACGCACTGAATAAACACTACGTTCTTAGGCTCTTTACCATCGGAAGGACGCTTAACGTGTCCCTCGCTAGGTCCGGAAGCGGAGAGCATGCGTTCATATTGCATGGAGGTGATAACGTCGGGGTACTGACCGCCGCCGTATTCACCGTATACTGTCCAGTCGAAGAGATCATAACCGGTAGCGGCTACAACTGCGCCCACTTCTTCGGTGATGAATTCATCCTGCTGGGTATAATCAATTGCTTCTGAAGGGCAGACCTTGGCGCATACGCCACATTTATCCCTTTTGATTTTAATGCAGAAATCGGGATCGATAACCGCTTTCTTGGGGATAGCCTGCGGAAAGGGGATGTTGATTGCCGGGGCTTTGCCGAGATATTCGTCAAAAGGATTGTCAGCTTTTTTACTGGGACATTTTTCCATGCAGATTCCGCAACCTGTGCAGAGATCCCAGTTAACATAGCTGGCTTTCTTTTTGATTTTGACTTCGAAGTTACCTACATACCCGTTAACTTCTTCAATTTCAGAATAGGCATGAAGAGTAATATTGGGATGCTGGGCAACGTCAACCATGCGAGGTCCGAGAACGCAACTGGAGCAGTCCACAGTGGGGAATGTCTTATCCAGTTTTGCCATCTTACCGCCGATGGAGGATGTTTTTTCAACAAGGATAACATCGAGGCCGCCGTCGGCGCAGTCGAGAGCCGCCTGAATACCGGCAACACCGCCGCCTACAATCATAACCTTCTTATTCATGTCAAAGAATTTGGCATTAAGAGGCTTGTTGTTGATCAGCTTGGCCGCTGCCATGCGAACAAGGTCAACGGATTTGTTGGTGTTGGCTTCGCGGTCTTTGCCGATCCAGGAAACGTGTTCCCTGATATTGGCCATTTCGAAGAGGTAGCGGTTGAGTCCGGCCCTTTCCAGCGTTTTGCGGAAGGTGGGTTCGTGCATTCTGGGTGTGCAGGATGCAACGACTACGCCGTCGAGTTTGTGTTCCTTGATAGCTTCTATTATTCCGTCCTGTCCGGGTTCGGAGCAGGCGTACATTGTATCTGTTGCGAAAACAACACCGGGGAATTCACGCGCGGCTTCTGCTACAGCGGCAGTGTCCACGGTACCTTCGATGTTAGTCCCGCAATGGCAGACAAAAACTCCTATTTTCATTTAAGTCTTCTCCTTAGCAGGGTTTCCGCTATTTCTTCTCTTCTTTGCCGATGGCATCAAGAACTTTACGGGGGCTCACGCAGAGCTTGTCCATTCCCATTTCTTTTTCATTCATGCCGAGGGCTATCCCCATGAGCTGAGTGTAGTAGAAGATGGGGATATTGTGCTTGGCTCCAGTGGCAGAGTTGATCTGGGTTTGACGCAGATCAAGGTTCATCTGGCACAGCGGGCAGGCGGTGACCAGTGCGTCAACACCAATGTCGTCCGCTACGTCGAGCAGTTTGCCGGACAGTCTCATGACCACATCCTTACGGGGGATACCGAAGGATGCACCGCAGCATTCAACCTTTAAAGGATAGGGCAGCACGGTGGCACCCATGGCTTTCAGGATATTGTCCATGGCCATGGGGTGTTCTGGGTCATCGAAGTTCATCACTTCCGGCGGGCGGTTCATGATGCAGCCGTAGTAGGCAGCAACTTTCAAACCCTTGAGCGGTTTGATGGTGCTTTCCTTCAGCGCTTTAAGACCGAGATCTTCAACAAGAATCTGAAGCACTGATTTGGTGGAAACCCCGCCGTTGTAGGGATTGTCCAGCAGTTTGTTGACCTTCTCGCGCATTTCGTCTTTTTTCATACGATGTTCTGCGGATTTGAGGTTGGTCAGACAACTGGGGCAGGGGGTAACCGCTGTATCCAGATCCATTTTCTCCACCAACTGTAAATTGCGGGCAGAGAGGGCGCTGGAAAGTGAGTGGTCCACAGTGTGAGCCGGGGTGGAACCGCAGCAGCTCCAGTCGGGAATGTCGGTGAGCCGGATTCCCAGCTTTTCACAGACAGCCCGGGTGGACATATCATATTCCATGGATGTCCCGGTGCCGGAGCATCCGGGGTAGTAGGCGTATGTTAAGGAATCACTCATTTGCGGGACTCCTCTTGGAACCTTTTGAAGATTTTCTTGATTTCATCCTTGCCCTGAATTTCGTGGGGTTTGAAATGCATTTTGCCCTTGGGCAGCACTTTCGGCCCCAGATCGAGGTCGGTCCAGAACCGTCCTGTTTTGGCTACATAAGCCGCAAGCAGGCCCACTTCGAACACTCTTCCGTTATTTTCAACGGAATCGAGGAAGCTGTCCCAGAATTTTTTGACCGTGGGTACAGGAGCGTATCCTTCCCGACGGGCCATGTGGCGCAACACATCCATGATGTGAGCCACGTCGATGTTGTTGGGGCACCTTGTGGTGCAGGATTCACAGGTCGCGCAAAGCCAGATGGACTTGCATTTGAGCACGGTGTCCTTTTGCCCTGCCTGAACCATACGCATGATTCTGCTTACTGGAATGTCGTACGCAAATGTGTACGGACATCCGGCGGTACAGTTACCGCACTGGTAGCAAAGGGACAGGTCCTGCCCGCTTTCCTTTTCTACCTGTTTAACAAAATCGGCGTCGTAAGTCTTAGTAATATTCACTATTCCCATAAATGAGTAGCCGCCTTTCCGCTTTAAAAGTCCGGTGGAGCGGACCTTTAGTTTCCGTAGATTGGCTTAAAGATTATTGACAGAGTATGGATTCTTAAGAGGGGGTATTCTGCCAGAAGTCCTATGGAAACTGCAAGCGATAATAACGTGTTTCAGTCTGCTTTCTTTTTCGAGCTGTGTTTTTAAGATTCTGCAGTGATTATGAGCTCTGTGTGTTGGTCTTGAAGGGTTGAATGTTCTGTAAAATCGACAATGGATAATTTATTTTAATGTTACACGAAGGGTGTGTTGTAAAAGTAAGACTGGCAAAAAGAGAGGTGTTGTAGATTTATTAATTATTTCATTGAGGTGAGGTTTGATCTTGTCTATAATGTTTTGCGTCTTGAAAAAAAGTGTTTCAGTTTTGCTACAGAGAGACGTCAGAATGTGAATTTGCACTTCACTTCTATATGAAAACAGGGTACTTGAGTGTCTATATATGTGATAGTACGAACTTTTTTAGTGGGAGTGGAGTTTGAGGCTTGGTTTTGAAGGATGCAGGACTATCAAAACAGCGGGGTTATTATGGTAGATAAAGGGTTTGCCGTACGAATTGGGGTGATTCTGGCGGTGATTGTCGTTTTCAGCTGTTCGTTGGCCGGGTACGGTATCACGGATTCAGCTACTTATGTGGGGTCCGAGGCATGCGCTGATTGCCATGAGGTGGAGTACCGGAATTATGAAAAATTTTCTAAAAAGGCCCATTCCAGTAAAAGCGTGAAAATCATGGCTTCAGATCTTGATGCTGACGAGCTTAAAGAATGCTTTACCTGTCATGCCACTGGATATGGGAAACCCGGCGGTTTTGTTTCTTTTGAACAGACTCCTCACTTAGCCGATGCCGGTTGCGAAGTTTGCCATGGTCCCGGCTCTCTTCATTCTGAAGACGGTGACCCGGATTTGATCAAAAGAAAAATGACTATTGAGGAGTGCGAAGTCTGCCACAACGCGGAACGGGTCAATAATTTCAATTACAAGCCGCTGATTTTCGGCGGAGCACACTAAGGAGGTCGCTATGAAATTTATAAAAACCTCCTTAGGTAACAAGGTCATGGTTCTGACTTCGCTGCTTACAGCGACTGTTTTTATATGTCTTTTTCTTGCCAACTCTTTTTGGCAACGCACCACCATGATGGAAGAGATAGAGAAAAATGCCTACAAGACAGCGGATATGCTGCAACTGGCCATCCGTGAACCCATGGCAAAAGGTGATAACCGGGCCACAACAGCGAAGTTTGCCACTGTTTCTGAAAAATATTCTGATGTAGATATTTATCTAACCAACTTTAAGGGTAATATTACCTACTCCACCAATACTTCGGACATCCGTGCCGACCTTAACAGCAGAATACGTGATGAAGGGATAAATGACCTTGTTGCGCGTAGCCTTAAGACTCCGCTTAAAAGCGGAATCCTTTCCGAACTCGACGGTAAGGAAATCTTTGTTGAGGTGGAGACAATTGAGAACGAAAAAGCATGCTATCATTGCCACGGCAGTAGGCAGCCAGTTCTCGGAACCTTGGTCATGGTGCAGGATGTTTCGCCGCAGTTTGCAGGATTTCATGAATCTCAGTTGAAAGGTGCCGGGCTGTCCTTTGGTGGATTTATTACTTTACTCGGCGCGCTTCTGTTCTTCATGCGCAGATCCATTGTCGATCGTATTAAGGTTATTTCCAACGCTACCAGCGATTTTGCTCAGGGTAATCTTGATGCTCAGTTTGCAGTAAATTGCAGCGATGAGCTTGGTTCTCTCGGTGAAAATCTCGGCGATATGGCCCGTCAAATTAAAGACCAGCTGGTATACAACAGAGGGGTACTCAACGGTATTACCGTGCCCATGATTGTAACTGACGGCGAGGGTAAAATTGATTTTGCCAACAGTCCCATGCGGGATATTATCGGTAGATCTGAAGAAAATCTTCTTGGAACAGATATCGGGAATTTTTTCAAAGTTGACGGTAAGTCTCTGGCCGCAGACGCCATTGCTACCGGAAAATGCCCTGAAGGTTTGCTGCGCTTCAACAGGGAGGACGGAGTTGAGTTTCCGTTGCGCTATCAGGTTTGTCCGTTGCTGAATGCAGAAGAGGAAACTGTCGGTGCTATTGCGGTAATGGTTGACCTTACTGAAGAGGAAGCCAGCCGTAAGCATATTGAGCAGCAGCAGAAGTCCTTGCTTGAAGTGGCCAATGAAGTCACTGAAGTATCCAAGTCCTTGCTTTCGTATACCACTGAGCTTTCGCAGCAGATGAATGAACTTACTGCGGGAGTTGATACCACGGCCATGCAGACCAGTCAGGTTGCCACTGCCATGGAAGAAATGAATGCGACGGTACTTGAAGTTGCCCAGAATACCGGTGAAACAGCTGAAGCTTCCGACAGGGCCAATTCCGTGGCTCGTGATGGCGGAGAGGTGGTCAGCAATACTGTTTCAGAGATTCATATTGTAACCGAAACTACGGACAAACTTTCCGATATGCTTGCTGACCTTTCGGAGCGGGCTATTAATATCGGTGAGGTCATGTCTGTAATTAACGATATTGCCGACCAGACCAACTTGTTGGCCTTGAACGCTGCCATTGAAGCTGCACGTGCCGGTGAAGCAGGACGTGGATTCGCTGTGGTTGCTGACGAAGTCCGCAAGCTTGCTGAGAAGACCATGGGTGCGACCAATGAGGTTGAGAGTGCTATCTCCCTCATCCAGCAATCCACTGACAAGGTCGTTGGCGAGATGAACGGAGTGCGTGGCAGGGTTGAAAATACTGTGCAGATGGCTGAAGGAGCTGGTGGAGTTCTTGGGCAAATCGTCAATGAATCCGAATCCATCGCTGATATGGTCCGGGCCATTGCCACAGCAGCAGAACAACAGACAGCCACCAGTGATGAGATTAACAACAGCGTCACCGAGATCAACAATCTATCATTGGCTCTTTCTGATGGTATTCAGAATGCCAACTCCAATATTATGGAAGTGGCCGACATGGCTGAGAAGTTGAGCAAGTTGGTGGAAAGGTTCAAGTAAGACTGAATTATTACAAAGTACTACAAAGCCCCTCCCGCAAATTTGCGAGAGGGGCTTTGTCTATGCATCCGCGGACCTTCGGGGACCAGAGCCCTTTTATAAAGGCTTCGTTGTTTAGCTTGGAAATTCGTACAAAATTATGATCGCAAAATCATTCATGATGATGCGTTCTTAACTTTTAAGCGCGTTTAGATACGCTAGATGCGAAGCATACTGAAAGGTTCTGAAAGGGATGGGGTCTGGGGAAGGGAAAACTCTTGCAAGAGTTTTCCCTTCCCCAGCCGCCGGAGGCATCTGTCTAACGCCAGCCTTTGCCGGAGTTGCTGAAAATTTCTGTAATACGGATATTTTTAACTGGCCTGAATTTGTTGGCTCGTGCTTCTTGAGGGGTTTTGCCTGTACTTTCGTAGATGGTCTCTATGTACTTGAGCAGCCCGACTAGCCCTTTGCGTTTGGCACTGGTTCTTTTTACTCGGCATGAGATGGTATCCGGCGATATGGAGTGATAGCGCGCGAGATAACTTCCGTCCTTCTGGAGGACTAGTTCCATACGGCTGAAGCCTTTGATGTGACTTTTGTTGAGCTTGACCACCCAGCCGATGGCAAAATTTTTGAAGGTGTCCAGCTCCTGCTTGGAACCGGGCTGGGATCCGTATGCCGCCGAGCAAAGCAGCAAGCAGATAAAAAAAGATGTTAAAATCTTGCGGGCAAGTTTCATCGGGTACTCCAAATTGCGAAAAGGGTGGAAGGATTGATCCTTCCACCCTTTTAATTACTTCTAAGGCTTCTAGTCTTCTACGTCGATTTCAACGCGGCGGTTAAGCTTGCGGCCTTCTTTGGTCTTGTTGTCATACTTGGGATTCATTTCACCATAACCCTTGACCTGCAAGCGTTCGGAAGCAACGCCGTTTGCGGCCATCCAGTCGGCAACAGCCTTGGCTCTGCGTTCGGACAGCCCCTGGTTGTATGCTTCGGAACCGGAGGAGTCGGTGTGACCGCCAACCAGAACTTTGAGGTTGGGGAATTCTTCGAGAAGGGTTGCTGCTTCAGTCAGAGCAGGAACCATTTCGTCAGTGATTTTGTATTTGTCGAAACCGAAGTTGAAGTTACGGAAAACAATTTTTTCCTGAACCGGAACAACAGGAGCGATTACAACTTCTTCAATGACTTCAACGATGAGTTCTTCTTCCTGAGTATAGAAAACATCCTGTGCGAACTTATCGAGAACTGCTTTGTCGGCAAGGGCTGTGGCGTCAACATAAACACCACAGGGAGTCTTGCTGGCAAGGCGTTTCAGGTTGGATTTGCCGCGCGCGGTGTCAGCTACACTGATAACGTGCAGGCAGAAACGGTCGCCGTATTTTTTAGACATGTCGGAAACAACGAGTGAAGGGTTGCGTCCGGCGTTGGTCAAGCCATCAGATACGAAAACAACTGCAAACTTACCGTCCCAGTTATTGAGTACGCGATCAAGATCTTTAAAGCCTTCACCCATGGGGGTGGACTGGAAGAAAGGCAGGTCGCTGGGTACAGCGGCGATCCCTCTTGCCATGGCGGATCTGGTGAACATAGATTTGGGAGAATAGGTTGCAAAGTCGGGCATTGCGTAGAGAGCTGAATCGTATCCCAGTTCAGGAACAACGTTGTTGAGTCTCTTTAAAGCATTGAGCCCGGCAATAATTTTTGGATTTCCGGTGGAACCGTATGCCTGTGACATGGAGGGGGAAGTGTCGACGAAGTAGGCAAATGCATCTACTTTGGGTTTAAGAACGATACGTGATTCTGCAAGGGCCATGGAGCCGAAAGCCAGAAGAACGGCTATAGCAACGGTCAGGATTGACAAAATTTTTCTGTTCAGCATTATGAAAGTCCTCCGGTAAGTAGGTTAACGGTTATTAGTGGTATTTTTAACTCTCTCAAAATTAAGGTATTGGCGGACCTTAATCAATAGTTTTGTGTTATTTTTATGCTTCTTTTTAATTTTCAGCTCCGGCGAAATGTTTTTCAAGCATTATTTTCAGGATGGTTCGGTCTGTATCTATCATGCCTTGAGTGCTGAGTGTGCCGATGTTTTGCATGGTTTGCTCGGGTGAGGAGCCAATAATGCCGTCCGTGGAGTGAACATTGACGCCGTGGACGGCAAAAAGTGCGGCTTGCACAGCGGTTCCGGCTGCTGTTGCCAGTTTTAGGGCACAGCCTGATTTAGCTCCATCACAGATGATTCCGGCAAGATCTTCAGTCAGGTTAGTGATGGCTCCGGCCATGTGTTTAGTCGTGCCGCCCATGAGGTATGTGATTCCAGCGGTGGCTCCTGCTCCGGCAGCAACTGAGCAGCCGCAGACAGCAGAAAGGCGGCCGGTCTGAGCCTTTACGTAAGCAGTAACGAGATGGCTGAGGGCAATGGCTTCAAGCATGATTTTTTCAGTGCAGTCCACAAACTCACTCACCGCATAAATTGGCAGGATAGCAGTCAGTCCGTGGTTTCCTGATCCTCCTGAACTCATGGCCGGGAGCTTGATTCCGCCCATACGGGCATCAGATGCGGCTGATGTGACAATGCGGGCGGCGAGTATCATATCTCTGCTTAGAATTTTCATGCGGGCCAGCTTTTCGAATGTTGCACCTACGCCCAACCCTGAGCCATGCTTGAGTCCGTAGTCGGCAAGACGCATGTTGTAGGTGATCCCTTCCTTGAGAAAGTCGAAATCCTGTTCGTCAAGATCGTCGATCATATCTACGAGATCATCAAGGGACAGGGTTTTGATGTAGTCTTCAAGTTTGGAAACATCAGCTTTTTGAGCCTGTTTCTTTTTGACCAGAGTAGAGTCCTTGACCGATTCACCGTTAAGAGTCAGAGAAATTATGTTGTCGTGAACCCCTTCAATGATTGTTTCAACTAAGCTTGAACCGAAAGTGAGCAGGGCACGGACGTAGATGCCGTGCCTGTCTTCAAGCAGGTTTACTGTGACGGGGTTTTCTTTCTTGTATTTGCATGCTTCTTTAGTGCTCGGTTCGTCCAGAGGTTCAAGTACTTCAAGACCAAGCGAGGGATCGCCGTAAAGGGCTCCCAGCGCGGCAGCTGTGTCCAGCCCGTTTATTCCGCCAGTGCCGGGGATGATGACGGCAAGTCCGTTTTTATAAATATTCGGGTCAACCCAGACTTCGATTTTGTCAGGTCTTGTGTCCGGCATAACTGAAGCTGCTGCTGCGGTGGCAAGGGCAATGGCTACCGGCTCGGTGCAGCCTAGTGCCGGTGAGACTTCAAGGTGTAAGATTTCTTTAACTGAATATTTCATGACCATCTCTATCTTTTAAAATGTTGACTTGATGTTAGGTTGCTGGTTTGTTCGGACAGGTAAACAGCGATTGTAAATAAAGTCTAGAAAAAATCATAATAAATTGTTTCTTTAAATAAATATACCATTAAGATGGAGCGAAGCAAGATTAAAAAATGTATTTTTAACGGTGAAGTTGGTGTCGGTAGAAGAGTTGAATGTTAAAATGGCATTTCTTTTGTTGTTTACAACAAACATTCTTTATCTCTCTTCGCTTTTTTATTTTAAAAAAGTGTTCTTTGAAGATGAATCAATGTAGAAGAAATGTTTTTGCTTGTTTTTTTGTGTAAACCAGTTCTTTTTACTTAATTGTAGTTGAAAAGTGTCAGAAAAATAAGTAACATCCGGCAACTTATATTATGTGATAGTCTTAATAGGTTTTTATATCTGCTTAAAATAGCTGGAGAAACTATATATGTATATTGTGACAGGCGGAGCCGGGTTCATCGGCAGTGCCATGGTCTGGAAGTTGAACCAGATGGGAATCGACGATATCTTGATCGTCGACAACCTTGCCAAAACGGATAAATGGAAAAATCTGGTCAATCTTCGTTACGAGGATTATGTCCATAGGAATCAGTTTTATAAGCTTATTCTCGAGGGTGATGACCCCTTTGAAACTGATGCCGTAATTCACATGGGGGCTTGCTCCTCCACCACAGAGCAGGATGCGGATTTCCTCATGGAAAACAACTACCGCTACACTCAGATGCTCTGCCGTTTCTGCCTTAATCATGATGTCCGGTTCATCAATGCCTCCAGCGCCGCAACTTACGGCGATGGTCGTTTTGGTTTTGATGACGACCATGCGGGTATTGATCAGCTCCAGCCCATGAACATGTATGGCTACTCCAAGCAGCTTTTTGACCTTTGGGCCAAACGCGGCGGCGTTCTGGACAAGTTGGTAAGTCTTAAATTTTTCAATGTATTCGGTCCAAACGAATATCATAAAGACGACATGAAAAGTGTTATCTGCAAGGCTTTTCACCAGATCGGTGAAACCGGGGAGATGAAACTGTTCAAGTCTTACAAGCCGGAATTCCCCCACGGCGGCCAGAAACGCGACTTTGTCTACATCAAAGATTGCGTGGATGTAATGTGGTGGTTTTTACAGAACCCGGATAAAAACGGTATTTTCAATATCGGAACCGGACAGGCCCGTGAATGGAATGAACTGGCGAAATCTGTTTTCGCGGCTATGGATGTGGATCCGAACATCAGCTATATCGAGATGCCGGAAACCATCCGCGACAAGTACCAGTATTTTACTCAGGCAAATATGAGCAAGCTGGTGGCTGCCGGTTATGACAAACCGTTCACTTCGTTGGAAGATGCGGCTAAAGATTATGTACAGAATTACCTGGCTCAGGAAGATTCTTATCTCAAGAGCTAGTTGTTGATCCGGGCAACCGGAATAGTTGAATATTAAAGGGCAGGTTGTTTTGAAATCTAGGTTCGCCATATTTGTAGTTTTACTTCTCCTTTGTCTGCCGTGCGCGTCTTTTGCGCAGGAGCAGATGACCGTGCCCATGACTGACAGTAAGGGTGTGGAGCAGAAGGGTGAGCAATGGAAGTTTTCCGCAGACAAGCTTGTTGTGGAAAACGACAGTGAATACCTTCAGGCTTACGGCGATGTAACCCTGCGCAGCGGGGACAACTATATTAAAGCGGACTTTGCCCGTTTTTATCAGGCTACTAAATGGATTTATCTGCGCGGCAATGTAAAAGCGCAGATAAAGGGCGATTTTTACGACGCGGCCGAGGCTGAATTTGACCTTAACAACATGGTCGGTTGGCTGAAAAAGGGCCGCGTTTTTGTTGCTAATCCCCATGTTTACTTTGAAAGTGAGTTCATTGAAAAGCACAACGGTGCCACTTACAGCTTCAAGGATGTTAAGGTTACCGCCTGTGACGGTGAAAATCCGCTCTGGTCTTTTGAGTCCGGTGAGGGTGATATCACTATCAATGGTTACGCAAGGCTTTGGCATTCCAAATTCAAAGTAAAGGGTGTCCCGGTTGCGTATACCCCCTACATGGAACTTCCGGTGCAGCGTGAACGCCAGTCCGGTGTGCTCAATCCTGAAATAGGTAACTCCAACCGTCTTGGTAATAGGATCAACTTGCCGATCTACTGGGCCATCAATGACGAAATGGACATGACCTTTTACCCGGAATACCTAAGCAAGCGCGGAGCTAGACCCGGGGTGGAATTTCGCCATTCTGAAGATGTAAACAGTAAAGGATCGTGGCGTGCGGACTGGTTGTTTGATAGCAAGAGTTACGACGACCCCAATGCCGCAAGCTATTCTTTCAGTGATAATATGATCCGTCCCAACCAGAACCGTTGGTGGATCAGATCAAAATATAACGGATATCTTGGAAATCCTGATTGGCAGACCATTTTTGATATGGACCTTGTCTCTGACCAGGATTACCTGCGTGAATTCCGTTCCGGTTCCAATGGTTATGAAGCTACCCGTAATGAATTTCTTGATGAATTCGGGCGTGACATAGCAACTGCTGACTCAAATAAAAGAACAAGTACAGCCCTTGTTGCCAGAAGTTGGGATAATTACTCGGTGTCAGCTTTGGCAGAGTACACCGAGAATCTGCTTTATCGTAACGGGAACAATCCTTCCACTAAGGACCCGACTTTACAGAGGTTGCCCGAGCTTTCCGCATACGCATTTAAGAACAACTTTTTTGGGACCCCCATTGAATGGGAAGGCGAATTTCAGGCCAACTACTTCTGGCGTGAATACGGCACCACCGGTGGACGTTTTGATATCAAACCGTCTTTCAGCATGCCGGTACGTCTTGGCGGGATTACTTTTATTCCCCATGCCGGAGTCAGGGCTACGAACTATCTTGTAAGTTCTTTCCAGAATGCAAGTACTGAAGTCAGCCGTGACAGCAGTCAGACCCGTATCCTTGCCGATGCCGGAATGAGCGCAGCTACAGATTTTTACCGTGTCTTTGATTTGGAATCCGCTCCGGTCGTCAGCAAAGAGAATATTGGTAAATCCGGTTGGACCCGCATGAAACATAATTTTATTCCCCGATTGGAATATTCATGGGTTCAGGACGATTCCGCTTCGCAGGCCAAACTGCCTTACTTTGATTCCCGGGACCGTATTTCTGAGCAGAATGATATTGTTTTCTCACTGACCAACGTTTTTGACCGCAATCGCGCAACAGTTGTTATGGGCGATGACGGCAATCCCGTGCTCGAAGCTGACTATCTTGAATTTCTGCGTGTCCGCCTTGAACAAGGATATGACATTGATGAAGAGAACCGTTCTGTCGAACTTAGCCAGTATGAGCGGCGTCCTTTTTCCGATTTCATGGCCGAGTTTATCGTTACTCCGTATAATTTTGTGAATCTGACCTCCCGCACATGGGTCTCCCCTTATTTGGGTGATGTCACTGAGCATGAAAATATCCTCAAGCTCTTTTATGATGAATATGCTGAGTTCTCTCTGGGGTATGATTACCTGCGCAAGATCGATGAATATAAAAGGCAGCAGGATTCCGATATGCAGATTGTGAGTTACGGAATGAAGGCCAAACTGCCTTGGAACCTTCAGGTGGGCGGTAAGTTCCGTTCCGATCTTAATTCTGATCGTGATCTTGAAAAGACCGCTTCTGTCGGCTGGAACCACCAGTGTTTCTTCATGGAATTTGTTGCTTCCAAGACTACTGTTGATGAGCGTTACAGCGTTAACTTTAACCTTTTCGACACAGGCATGTTTTAGTTTTTTGTAAAAATAAATCGTATCGGGCCCCTCGGCTACAGTGATGTAGACGGGGGGCCTTGCTTATTGTAAGTTTGATGAACAATTAGAAAATAAACATTGCAATAAATAATTATACCACACAGATATATAACTATGAGTACTCCTGAAATTCATGTCCTTCCGGCTTCCTTGCGCAACCAGATTGCAGCAGGTGAAGTTGTTGAGCGGCCTTCCAGCGTGGTCAAGGAACTGGTTGAAAACTCCATTGATGCGGGCAGCACGCAGGTTGATGTTGTTGTCGAACGTGGGGGACAGGGCTTTATCGCTGTTAAAGATAACGGGCGCGGCGTCGCTGCTGATGAATTGAAGCTGGCTGTTACTCGTCATGCCACCAGCAAGATTTCCAATGTAGATGATCTGACCTCCATAACCAGTTTTGGTTTCAGGGGCGAGGCTTTGCCAAGCATTGCCTCCGTCTCACGCTTCAAGATGAGTTCCTGCCGTAATGGTGCAGATGAAGGCTGGTTTCTTGATGTGGAAGGGGGCGATGTTGTGGAGGAAGGCCCGGCTGCCATTCCCGGCGGGACTTCCGTTGAAGTGCGCGACCTTTTCTTTAATGTCCCGGCTCGGCTGAAATTTCTGAAAACCGAGAATACCGAGGCCCGGCGTTGCAATCAGGTCCTCTTTAAGGTTGCTCTTGCCAACGTGGATGCCGGATTCTCATTTACTTCCAATGGGCGAGAACAGTTCAGACTTCCTGCCGGACAAACCCTGCCCGAACGTCTGGCCGTTTTTTGGCCACGCAATATTTGTGAATCCTTATTGGAATTTTCTCACGAAGCCGGGGAAATGAAAGTTCACGGCTGCGCGGGAATTCCGGGTCTGGCTCAGGGGCGTGGTGACCGAATTGTCATGTTCGTTAACGGCCGTCCAGTACAGGACAAGTTGCTGCTCAGTGCCATCCGCGGGGCCTATAAGGGTAGGTTGATTTCTCGTGAATACCCGCAGGCTGTTCTTTTTCTTGAGCTCCCCCCGGAACTGGTGGATGTGAACGTGCATCCGGCCAAGATGGAAGTCCGTTTTCAGGAGGAAAGCTCTGTTTTCAGCATCATTCGTAATGGCATAGGGCAGGCTTTATCCCGTTATGAGCTTGGCATTGTAGACGGGGACAGTGATTTTGAAAGACAGTCTGAAATCCCGGTCCGCCCAGCTGCGCAGGGACAAAAGTTATCGGAAAGTGTCTCTTTGCCCATCGAACCTACGGCCAAATTTTCCAGCTGGAATGAGTTTAAAAATACCGATTTTACAGCTATGGATGATGAGCCGGGAGTGACTCCAAGTTTTTCCAAAACAAATTTTACTTCTCCCCCTGCAACTGAACATCGCCCGGACCCGGACATGGTTCACGAACAGCACATGGATTACTCCGCGCAACAAGTCCGGGGGGCTGAACCGGAAACGGGACAACACGCATCTCTGATGGCGGGGCCGGTTTACGTGCCCGGATCACGTATTGAATATCTCGGACAGGTTGCCGATACCTATTTGGTTCTCAAGCTTCCCAACGGTTCTCTTGGGTTACTGGACCAGCACGCGGCCCACGAACGGGTTATTTACGAGAATATGAAATCACTGCGCACTCGCGGTGAATCCCGTCCGCTGGCCCTGCCCATTGATCTGGTCCTGCATCCCAGTGAGGTGCAGCGGGTACAGGAAATGTGGGAGGATTTGCAGGCTGCCGGATTCATGCTTGAACTTGAATCCGGGCAGACTCTTTCCATGCGTGGAATTCCTCCGGCACTTGAAACCGGTGAAGCAAGGGAGTACTTAAAAGCAGCCGTGGACGGACAAGCCAAGACTCTTGATGATCTCTGGATCATGCTTTCCTGCAAATCAGCCATAAAGGCTAATTTGCCGTTGGCTGTGGATGAGGCCCTTTCCCTGCTGGGAGCGTGGGTCAAATGCCCGCAGCGTGAGTACTGCCCCCATGGCAGACCCGTTTTGGTCAGCTGGTCCGCGCTGGAAATGGAGAAGCTTTTCAAACGCAAATAGTCAGTCTCAATCTCAACCGGAGATCTCCAATGACGATCGGATATAATGCACTTGAAGTTGAAGTTGATTTAAACGCTATCCGCCATAATTATCGTTTGCTCTGCGAAAAAGGGAGCAGGGTTTATGGTGTGGTCAAGGCGGACGCTTATGGACACGGTCTGATTGAAGTCGCCCGTGCCCTTGAGGAAGAGGGGGCCGATACCTTAGCCGTAGGTACTGTGGGTGAAGGTCTGCAACTGCGCAAAAGCGGTTGTTCCAAGCGCATAATTTCCCTGCTTGGGCCGCTTAATGAAGAAGACTGTTTCAATGTTACACAGAACGGGATAATTCCTTTTATCGGTGAATTTGAGCAGCTTGAAATGTTGGCCGGAGTTGTTTCAGCGCAGGGACGTAAAGTCGAGATCAGCCTGAAATTTGATACCGGCATGTCTCGGCTCGGTTTCGGCGTTCATGAACTCGATAAGCTGGTTGAATGGTTGAGAACTAACCCTGAAGTGCGTCCGGTTCTGGCAAGCTCGCACCTTGCTACTTCTGATGATCCGGCTTACGAGGGATACATGTCCGTTCAGGCAGAGACTTTTTCAAAAATTTTGAAACAGCTTTCCGAGGCCGGGTACGAACTGGAAGCGTCGCTTGCGAATTCCGCCGGGATTTTGGTTCATGATCAGGTCCATTATTCTGCCCAGCGCGGCGGGATCGCGCTTTACGGATCTAATCCTCTGCTTGGTACTGAGTGGAGTGAGTTCGGGCGCGAGCTTAAGCCGGTCATGCAGGTTCGTACCAGGATTGCGGCTGTGCGGGAACTTAAAAAAGGGCAGGCCATCAGCTACGGTTGTACTTATACCGCAGAACGGGACATGACTGTTGCCATTGTCTGCGCCGGGTATGCCGACGGATACAGCCGGGGACTTTCCAATGCCGGACAGGTCTGCATTCATGGTAAGCGGGCGAATATTTTGGGCCGGGTCTGCATGCAACTTTGCATTGTAGATATCAGCCACATTGACGGCGTAAAATTCGGCGACACAGCCTATTTGCTGGGCGGGGAAGGCGAGGGGCGCATCAGTGCTGAGGAATTGGCAGGATGGTGGCAGACCATCACTTATGAAATTTTTTGTCTTCTGGGGATGAATCCGAGGACATATAAAAAATAGAAAACGGGAGATATAGCATGTCTTGGAAAGTAGCAGAGAGTCATCCGCTTAAGGATGTTGATCCGGCAGAGCTTAGGAGTAAATGGGTTGAAGTGGCCATGGATATGGCTTTGATTCCTGAAAACAACATTCGCGTTTACATCGAAGACGGCATCGTCCGCATCGAAGTGAGCGAAGAACTTTACAACTGCATGGCTGGTATCTAGCTGCGTAGTAAAAGGCGGTCTTCGGGCCGCCTTTTGTTTTTTAATCTGCCGTAACAATAATGGTGGAGAGTTCCATGAAAATGTACAGGTTCACTTTGATTCCGCTCGTCTTTGCCCTCATCCTTTGTTTTTGCGCAGGGTGTTCGGATAAAAAAAAATCCGGGGAGTTTAAGGTCGGGGTTGTGGCAGTTACCAGCGGTGAATTGTTCAGAAAAGGGAATTACATCATTACAGCCGCCCGTTACGGTGCAGACAAGGTCAACAAGTCCGGTGGATTGGAACTAAGCGGGCAGCAATATCGGGTAAAACTCTTTCCTGCGGACAGCAACGGGGACCCCGAAATAGCCGCCAAGGCTGCCTCTCGATTGATTGAGAAGGATAAAGTTTCCGCCATTGTTGGCGCTGCCGGGAGTAAAGTGGCTCTGGCCGTGGCAAAAGTTTGTGAAGAGCACAAAGTTCCATTTATCACTCCCGTTGCCGGAACCAACAAGCTTACATATTTTAAATATTCCTTTCGCGTTTCCTACACTAATACCGTGCAGGGCGAAGCCCTGGCACTGTTTGCAAAAAATGATCTGGGGCAGAAGGATGTTGGGGTTCTTTTTGCTTCCTCCAGTCCGTACAGCGCGGAGCTGGCTCGTTTTTTCAAGGAAGACTATGTGAAAGGTGGAGGCCGGGTTGTGGCCTTTCAAAACTATGTTGCCGGGCAGCGCAAATATACCACCCAGCTGAAGGAGATAATTGATTCCGGGGCAGAAATCCTTTTTCTGCCTAATAATACCAAGAAGGTACAGCTACAGGTTGCTCAGGCCCGTAAGCTCGGGTTTAAAGGCATCCTCATGGGCGGCGATTCATGGGACCCCATTGAGTTGCAACGCAATTCACTTTTCAAAAATAGCTACTACACAGATCACTGGATTCCGGGCTTACCCATCAAGGGTACTGCTGCGTTTGAAAAGGACTATAAGAAGAAAAACGGGGTCGATCCCAGTGAACTTGAAGCTCTGACTTATGATGCGGTTATGAGTCTTTTTGCCGCCACCAAAACCGCCGGGACCACCGACCCTGTGTCCATTCATGATGCTTTGGTGGACATGCCGCCTTTTCACGGGGTAACTGGCGACTACGATTACAATAACAACGGCGACCCGGATAAGGACGTGATTATCTCCACTTTCCGCGACGGTCACATCGAAGTTCAGGATATTATTAAGCTGAAGTAAGGGTGGCGTCTGTTTAACCTCCGGCGACATAAATGTTACCGGAGGTTTGTTTTGTGGTTTTTAATTCAATGACACTATAAATGATGTTTTACCGGAAACATTGTCACACATGGGACAACGTTCCACTACTCGCTGGATAAATTTTTCTTTTTCTGGTGTTGTCATTGTTGATTCAAATGAAATTTTAATTTCAAGCCCCGAATAACCGGATCTGTTTTTGCTGCTCTTTCCTAGGGCTTTGGCAAAATCTATACCTCCTTTTACCGTTACACGGATATTTTTCACGTCCCTATTCTCTAGTGTCGCTATAAGCCGGGTTGTTGAAATAACGCAGGCACCCACTGCAAATGCGAAGCTTTCAGGTGGAGTCGGCGCGATGTTGTTTCCTCCCCAGTTTTGGGGTTGGTCAGCGAGAAGAGTATGCCCTCGAACTTTTCCTGAAACAATGCGCTTGGCTGTTTCTTCCAATTCTACATTAATTTCATGTATTGAACTTTTTGATCCCGAATCGGCAAAAGCCGGGCTGGCGAATAAAACTAATGAAATCAACATGGTTAAAATCAAAGACAAATAGTTCATAGAATAGGCTCCTAAAGTTAGTTGTTGACGGTAAACAGAGTCGCTTTTACTAATAAGTGATCATAAATGCCGCGTCTAACGACTAAATTTTGTCTCTTTGATCGAAAAAAACGAACAGTACCTATGGATTTCAGACAGCTAAAAACTTTCCGAACTGTTGCCCGTCTTATGAGTTTCCGTGCTGCTGCCCAAGAACTGCATTGCACGCAATCGACCGTATCCGCTCAGATCCGTAATTTGGAGGATGATGTGGGGGTGAAGCTTTTTGAAAGATTGGGTCGAAGGATTGCCCTGACCTCAGAGGGGGAAGTCTTGCTTCCACTGGCTAAGAAGATGCTACTTATGCGTGAAGAAGCCAGACACAGAGTGGGAGCGACCGGGGATAAGAGTTGTTCTCTGACGGTTAGAATTCCTCAGAGTCTAGCTTCATTTCATTTGCCGAAGGTATTGGAACAGTATTGGGGGGCGTTTCCGTATGTACAATTCAGCTTTGCCAATTGTGCATATTCCGAATTGGAGGCGGAGATTCATGCAGGACTAACAGATATTGCTTTCCTGTTGGCTGACAGTCTGCCTGAAAAGCATCTGGACACGAAGTTGATTGGTTCTCAGAAATTAGTGTATGGTCTATGTAAGAAGCATCATTTGGCTGGGCGTAAGTCACTTACTGTAGATGATTTGAAAGGGGAGCGGCTTTTTGTTCCGACCCATGATTGTAGTTACAGGATGCAGCTACAAAAAAGTATTGATGACAGTTCCGGCTATTGCTCAATAATTGAATGCAGCAGCATGGAGACACTGAAGAGATGTGTAGACTTAAATCTCGGCATAGCTGTTGTTCCCGCCGGAGTTGCGGGGGACTTGGATGAAAGATGTATATCTGTCCCTTCCTCGGATGTTTTTGCTGAAGTAGGGATATTGCGTATCTGGCATAAAGATAAGCTGGTTTCTGAAGAGCTGGCAGCCTTTGCCGAAATGTTTGAGGAAATACTGTAGGATAAATTATCCTTTTGTTACGGCCTCTGCCAGCTTGACGCCAGCCTTGTGTGCCCGGTCCATGATTTCCTGATGCTCAGCGATGATGCCCCGGTCAAAGAGTCGCAGTACCGGAAGTTCTTCCACTATTTCATAGCCCAGAGCCTCAAGGGGCAGGCGCATGGCTTCAATGGTAAAGCCCATATCCTTTTTGTCTGACTGTTCGGCAATGGCCCCGATTACAGCTTTGCGTCCCTGTCCGGCCAACCTGCTGGACCATGCCCGGGGGCGGGTGTCCTCAAAATTGTAGTAGCAGTACAAACGATCGATGAACGCCTTCATCCACGCGGTTACATTATAGTTATGGACCGGGGATATGAGAACCAGCCCCTTTGATTCCTCAATTTTAGGATAAAGATCAGTCATGTCGTCTTCAAAGCGACGGCATGCTTTTTCTTTGCGGCAGATTTCGCAGCCCACGCAGGGATCATATTTGAGGTCTCTAAGATGTACTTCGGTGCCAAGAATTCCCTGCTTAGATGCTCCGCCAAGAATTGCCTGCAACATTTTGTGGGAATTGCCTTTTTTGCGGGGACTGCCTTCAATGCCTAAGATCATTTGTTTTTCCTCGGTGAAATATGAATTAAGAAGGTGTTACCTTTGCATGTCACGACTGAAAATGCAAAACAGCCTGCGGGATTCCCACAGGCTGTTTCGGTCGAGATATGTACGGTAGATGTACTTATAGCTTTTAGTGGTCCACCCGTAGAATAAATATAAATTTATTCTACACCCCAATCAATTCTGTTGATCAGGGGGAAGGGGACTAGTGGTCGCAGGTATTTGATCCGGTCTGGAGGGTACCTGCGAGGTAGTTGGAAACTACGTTTTCAGGAGCTTCAGCCGGGGAACCGACAATGACTTTTACGCCGGCGTCAGTGAACAGGGACTGTGCACGTGAACCCATGCCGCCTGCCAGTACCAGCTGTACGCCCTGCTCGGCGATCCATTTGGGAAGTACGCCGGGTTCGTGGGGCGGGGGAGTTTCCATGTTGGTGGCTACAATGCCTTTGGAGGCAACATCAACATCCATGAGAGCGAATTGTTCGCAATGGCCGAAGTGCATGCAGAGTTTGCCTGCTGCAACGGGAACTGCAATTCTCATCATGCCGTTTTTGACTTCAAATTCTTCAGGTTTAGGCATCTCATTGTTCTCCTGCAAAGTCTCGGTGAGATTGAGCATGGGCTTGATGATGGTATTCAGAGCCTGACCTGTTGCGCTTTCGTGATCGGTACGGATGATGGGGTAGCCTTCATCGCCGGAACGTCCCACTTCAGGGTCAAGGGGAATACGTCCGAGGAAAGTTACACCGGTTTCCTTGGCAAGGTCTTCACCGCCGCCGGTGTTGAAAATATTATGTACATTGCCACAATCAGGGCAGACGAAACCGCTCATGTTTTCAACAATACCGAGAACGGGGTTGCCGACCTGTTTGCAGAAGTTTACGGAACGGCGCACATCGTCAACAGCCACGCCCTGCGGGGTGGTTACGATAACAGCATGGGCATCCTGACCAAGGGTCTGCAATGCGGAAAGGGGTTCGTCGCCGGTTCCGGGAGGGCAGTCGACAACGAGAAAATCAAGATCGTTCCAGGCAACATCCTGTACGAACTGTTTGATCAGACCGATTTTCACCGGACCGCGCCAGATGACCGGATCATCTTTGCTGGGCAGCATGAAGCCGAGGGACATAACCCAGAGATTGCTGGACCAGGAGATAGGCTCGATTATTTCATGGCCGATGTGAGGCTTTTGGTCTTCAAGGCTGAGCAACCGGGGAACACTGGGGCCATGAACGTCCACGTCAAGCAGGCCAACCTGTTTACCGGCAAGGGAAAGGGCAACAGCGATGTTGGTTGCCACAGTACTTTTACCTACGCCGCCTTTACCGGAAATCACCACGATTTTATGTTTGATTCTGGAAAGGGTTTTTTTCAGTTTCATGTCTTCGGGCTCACAGCCCTGAGAAGAGCATCCTGAACCGGAGGAAGAGCAGCTTCCGCATGCGTGATCGCTCATATATCAATCTCCTGCCCCTCACTGGCAGAGGGGGTTGTCATTATAAAAAAAACAGATTTTTTCAATCTGTTACAGTAGACATTTCATGGTAAACTAAGACGTGAACCTGACTTGTCAATGGCTGGAAATGTTCAGTCATGCCCGCAGAGCAAGGGAGAGGAGAAGAGGCATGACTGAACAGGATGCAGAAAATTTTACCAGTGGCCCGGTTTGTCTGCGTCTTCGGCAGCATCCAGCTTACCGTCTTTGAATGAAGCCAGGGCTTCGGCAACAGTCCCTCCGCCGATGAGATAGATCTTGATGGCCCCCTTATCAAGGGCAGTGAAGGCTTTTGGGCCTACATGACCGGTGATAACAGCAGTAGCACCTGTGGCAGCCACGTTCTGGGCAGACTGAATCCCGGCTCCCTGAGCGGCATTCAGGTTCTGGGTGTTATCGATGTATTCTTGGGTGTCGGCATCGGTATCGCAGACCAGAAAGCCTTTAGCGCGACCGAAGCGAGGGTCGATATTACCGTTGAGATCGTTGCCCTGACAGCTGATGGCGATTTTCATATTATTTACTCCTTTGCACTGAGTTCAGGGTCGGTCCGTCAGGATGCATTGCTTCCTGAGTAGTTTTTCTGGCCCTGAAGCCTCTGTTCCCCTGTCCACATCTGCCTCTGCCTCGGCAACCGGGCATTACAAGATTTTCCAGACAGTTCTGTTGATAGGCCGAGAGTACTTCGTCGATCATCCCCCTGATCCACGGAAGAACCCTTATTCCGGCCTGTTCCAGTTCATTCATGGTGCAACCGCAGATTGCACCACATATTAAAAATGTTGCCCCGCAGGTCATAATGGCGGATGTCCTGTCCTTTGGGTCTTTTGAGGGAAGGGATAGGTAACCTGCGGGGCAAATTTTATTGTCTTCCACCCGGAACAATTTCAGGTCCGGGGCATTGTCAAATACAGAGGCCAGCCTGTCTTCATAACAGGCCAAACAAAGCAGCATTGAATGGTTATTGCGTCCTTCGTTTCCTCTCATGGACAGCTATAAGGCATAGTCTGTGCCATAGAAATGAATCTGTTATATTGCAGGTAGTTAGGCGCTTGAGGGGAGCTTGCTGATGATTGCTTTTGGCGCATATTTAGCCAAAGAGCAAAGAACGTGGGCTAATTATGCGTCTATGTTTTCGCAGCGGGCGATGGTGCGGCGCAGGGTGTCTTTGGAAATACAAAGTTCGCGACAGGTTGCCATTTTCTTGCCGTTGTTACGTTCAAGGGCGCGGCGTACGGCAATGCATTTAATCTCATCCATGGTCAGGGGGGTATCTTCATGGGGAGCGGTGTCTTTGGCTTGGGGCTGTAAGTATTCAGGCAGATGCTCCACCTGAATGAAGCCCGATGGGCAGAGGATAAATGCGAATTCAAGAATATTTTCCAGTTCCCGCACATTACCGGGAAAGGGGTGTCGCATGAGGATGTGCAGGGTATCTTCAGAAATACCGTCGATCTCTTTGCCTTGCAGGGCGTTGAGCCTGTTTACGAAATGGTTGATCAGAAGTGGGATGTCTTCAACACGCTCTTTGAGTGCGGGTAGATTGAGGGTGACCACATTCAGGCGGTAGTACAGGTCCTGCCGGAAGTTTCCTTCTTCCACCAGTTCCGCCAGATTTTTATTTGTAGCGGCTACAATACGTACATTGGTCTTTACACTTTGCACAGCACCCAGCGGTTCAAAAGTTTTTTCCTGTAAAACACGAAGCAGTTTGACCTGTAACTTGGCGGGCATATCTCCTATCTCATCAAGGAAAATGGTTCCGCCTGCGGCAAGTTCAAACCGTCCGGCTTTATCTTTGCGGGCATCGGTAAAGGCTCCGGCTTTGTAACCGAAAAGTTCTGATTCAAGCAGATTGTCGGGCAGTGCGCCGCAGTTTACAGCCACAAAAGGACCATGTTTGCGTTCACTGAGGTTGTGGATGGCGCGGGCAAAAAGTTCTTTACCTGTACCGGATTCACCCAGCAGCAATACCGTGGCTTCGCTTTTGCTGACTTGCGGTAGGATAGAAAATACTTTTCCAAGCTGAGCACTTTTGCCGATGATATCTTCAAAGCGCCATGATTCTTCAACTTCGCGGCGGATCATCTGGATGTCAGTAAGGTCGCGGAAGCTTTCAACTCCGCCAATGAGTTTGCCCTCAGCATCAACAAGAGGCGCAGCACTGATGGATACCGGGACTTTGCGTCCGTCAGCGTGGATGAAAAATATGGATTTATTGGAGATGCGGCCGCAATCTTTCATGCAGGACCGCAGGGCGCAGTCGCCGTCGCAGAGGCTGGAGTGGAAGACGTCCCAGCATTTGGAACCCACAGCTTCTTTCGCAGGGATTCCGGTGATCCGGCTGGCCGCTTCATTGAAGAAAGTTATGTTCCAGTCCCGGTCTACCGTAAATACCCCGTCTGCTAAAGAGTCGAGCACAGCCGAACACGGTAGGTTGCTGGGAAACTTCATGAAACTTCCATTTAAAGGGCGAAGCCTAATAAAAGGTTTTGAAGGGATGGGGTCTGGGGAAGGTAAACTTTTATAAAAGTTTACCTTCCCCAGCCGTCGGAGACAAAATTATTTTTTTTCTTCGCGGGCTTTGCGGAGCCATTCGTACCATGCTTCCAGTCCTTCGCGGGTGCGGCAGGACAGGGGGAACAGATCGATGTCTGCGTTCAGCTTGCGTGCATGCTGCTTGGCCTTTTCAAGATCGAAGTCCACGTAGGGCAGGAGGTCGATTTTGTTCAGGATCATCACAGAGGAAATGTGGAACATGAGGGGATATTTTTCAGGTTTGTCGTCGCCCTCAGTCACGGTCAGCAGGGTAATCTTGTGGTCTTCGCCGACATTGAATTCAGCGGGACATACAAGGTTGCCCACGTTTTCCACGAAAAGAATATCGAGTCCCTCGATGTCGATAAGGGAAAGTGCTTCCTTTACCTGGCTGGAGTTGAGGTGGCATCCGCCTTCAGTATTAATCTGAACGGCTTGTGCCCCGGTGGCGGCAACGCGGCGAGCGTCGTTGTCGGTCTGGAGATCACCTTCGATGACCGCCATCTTGAATTCACCTTTGAGGTCTGCAAGGGTCTTTTCCAGCAGGCTGGTTTTACCGGACCCGGGGGAACTCATCAGGTTGAGGCAGAGAATATTCTTCTCTTTGAAAAACTGGTTCAATTCTTCGGCAATTCTGTCGTTTGCTTCCAGAATGTTGCGTACCACAGGGATCTCACCCATTTCTAACTCCTTAAGTTAATCGTCAATCTCAATGCTTTCGATTTGCAATTCCTTGCCCTGAAGTACTTCATGACCTATTTCCAGACCGCATTTTGGGCAGGCCATGTATAATTTGTCTTCGGGTAAAAATTCATGTTTGCATTCGCCGCAGCGGACTTTGATGGGGATTTCATTTACTTCAAGAACAGAGCCTTGAAGGGATGTCCCTATGGTAACCGCTTCCCAGCCGAAAGTGAGAGCATCTGAGACTATTCCCGCAAGCGCGCCGTTACCAACCACAATTTTCTTGAGGGTGGCGCCGGGTTGCTTTTCCATTTCCTCTTCAATGATTGCAAGTATACTTTGCGCTATTGACATTTCGTGCATGGAATTTGGACTAACTCAAAAAATTATCAGGGGCAAGGTGCTTTAGCGCATAAATTGATTAACTTCGTAGCACGGTGAAGAATAGTCTGCTTTAAGCGAATGATGGACTGCTATTTATTGATCTTGTGATAAAATAAAAAACGCGTGCAGATGCGGGCATGTCTTGCAAGTGCTTGAAAGCTTGGGTATGTGAATGGGGTGCTTTATCTTGTCGCCATGTCCGGCGGCATTTCACGGGGACATATCAATGGGGGATTCGGCTGCATTTATGTGGTCGGATTTTATTTATTTGTTTCCCTGAATAATTAAACTTTTTTACGCACCGGACACTCTCCGGACTCTGGAGGACATGCAGATGTATGTGGGACTGAAAATGCTTAAGGACTTTGTGACCGTAACCCCGGATACTCTGGTCAAGGAAGCGGACAAAATCCTGGAAGACAATCAGTTGTGGATGCTTCTTGTGAAAGACGGGGAAGACCTCGTGGGTTATGTCACCAAGGAGGATGTCCGTGCGGCTTTGCCTTCAGTTATCAATTCTCTTGATAAACATGAACTTAGCTATTTGCTGAGCAAAATTACTGTGCGTGAAGTGGTGCGCAAGAATATAACCATGATTCCCCCGGAAACTGAGATTGAAGCTGCCGCCGATCTCATGTTTGAAATGAATCTTTCCGGGCTTGCGGTTGTTGATGAGAACAAGAAGCTCATCGGTTACATCAACCGTAACAAGATGCTGGAACTGCTGGTCGAGGAAATGGGGCTCAAGCAAGGCGGTACCCGTATCGTCGTTGATGTTGAGGAACGTACCGGCGTGCTCTACGAAGTTGCCGGAATTATTTCTAATATGAAATATAATATCATCAGTACCGGACTTTTTCATCACAACAACCGCAGGATGGTCGTTGTTCGTGTGGATACAGAAGATGCATCTCTTATAGTGGCTGCACTTCAGGAACGCGGTTACAAGGTGGTCGGTCCTGAAGATTTCATGGCTGAATGGGCCACTAAATAGATTTAGCCGAAATTTTTCGGCAATATGCCGAATTGGATGAAGCCGAAAGCGGGGTTGCCCTGCTTTCGGCTTTTTTTAGTTCTGTTGTTTTTATGAGTTAATCGGGGTAAAGTATTAAGACTGTTTGTTGTGCAGTTCAAATGAAGGAAAAGGTGGGCCTTTTATGGTGAAACGTTATTTGCTGTTTTTGACGGTAATTTTAAGCCTCTTGCTTCCGGTAGGTTCCGGGATGGCGAAGGATTGCGGAGTGAGGATAATTACCGAGATCAGCCATCCTTCGACAATTCTTGACAATGGCCGGATTACCGGGTTTGGGGTTGAAATTGTCGAAGCTATAAAAAAAGAACTCGGCTGCGACACGCCCATCGAGGTGATGCCTTGGGCGCGAGGATATAGATATCTTCTTAATCAGCCTGATGTGTTGCTCTTTTCAACAGCAAGAACCGTTGAACGCGAGGACATGTTTCACTGGGTAGGGCCTATTGCCTGTTATAAATGGGTCTTCTATGGCTTGAAGGGCATGACGGATAAAGTAAAGAGTATTGAGGACGCAAAAAAAGTTTCCGGTATAGGGGTGTACCGCAATGATGCTCGGGCGCAGTTTTTGAAGAGCCAGGGATTCACAAATCTTGAAGTTATGGACACTCAGGAAGCTAATTTCAAAAAGCTTCTGCGGGGCAGGGTTGAGCTGGTGGCTACATCAAATATTGGCGTGCCGGGCTTTCTTGATTCCAATGAAGAATTGCGCAAAAGGGCGGTCCCGATCCTTATTTTTCATAATGTGAAGCTTTATCTCGCTCTTTCAAAAAAGACTGATCCAGAAAAGGTCCGTAGCTGGCAGGATGCTTTTAAGGTATTAAAAGAGCGAGGCACGATTGGACAGATTCAGGATAAGTGGATTGAGAGGTGCAAGAAGTAACTTTTCTAAGCTACAATAGTTTTAGACCTTCAATTTCAAAATCGGTGACAGCTTCTGTTGCCGATTTCTTTTTTGGCTGGCTATTTTCAGAGTCAAGGCTGTTTTTCAGCAGGGAATCCAGAACCTTTTTGTCGTCAGCTGATTTTTCAATAACCTGATCCAGAGTGCATTCCTTTATAAAACCTTTGCCTTTGAGGAAATTTAGAAAGAGGCATGCTTCTTCCAGCTTTTTGTTCAGGCGTAATGCCTGCCGGAGGTGCTCAAGGCAGGGTTTTAGATCACCAAGCTCAAAGTGGGCCCGGGCAATGTTCAGGTGCAGGTTTTCGTCTTTTTCAACGAGCTTTTCTGCTTTCAGGTAATATTCAAGGGCCTGCTGGAGCATTCCATTTTTACGCAGGGATATACCGAATTCATTGAACAAGTGCTTGTGCTGTGGCTCATAGCTGCCATCGAGGCAGATCAGCCTTTTGAAAATGTTATCCGCTCTGTCCGCTTCTCCCCGGTCAAGATAGGTCAGCCCCAGTCCGAAATTGACGCGCACGTTTAGTTCATCAAGGCTCATGGCTTTGTTGAATTCATATTCGGCACTATAGCCCTCACCGTTGGCCCGGTGGCTCTCACCTAATTGGATAGATTTTTCCAGCTTCTTTGTGTTGGGAATGACTTTTTCCACATATATTTCCGGTTCGGGGTGGTACGAGCTCAAAAACATTTCCATCTCCACTGCGGCCTGCGGTCCGGTTGGGATGTAATTAGTATTGAGGGCTTGAACTTGCAGGACTCCGTTGTCCTGTTCTTCCGCGTACCAATATGTGGTTTGTATTGTTTTTTTCTTAGTCGTTCCTGTGCCAATGACAGATTTTGTTTTTGCTGAAAAAATCCCCTGAATCTTTTCCCGTTTCCTCACATCAAACTCCACTTATTTAGTCAAGGTATCGTATTTTACACAGGGAAGGCCCGCATGCAAAGCAAGTATTGCTAAGACTGGGCAATAAAAAAGACCGCCTCCGAAGAGACGGCCTTAAAAGCCTGAAATGGCTGGACAGTTAGGTTACGCGGTCAGGAAAAGATTAATGTCGTTTCCTGTGGTGCGAATTAACCGCAGCTTCCAGAGCAGGAACCGCATTCGCCAGCACCGAGTTCGATCTTGGAATCAATCACGAAGCCGGTATAGCTGAGGTCCACCCGGAAAGGGCTGCCCTGTTCGTTAAGGTCTTTATCAAGCAGGAAGGTGAAACCTTCCACTTCAAAACTTTCATCGTTATCTTTTGACTCATCCAGAGCCAATGCCAGCCTGGGGCCAGCTCAGCCACCAGTGGCAAGGTAGATGCGGATAGGGGTCCTGTCTTTATCTGCAAAATAGTTTTCAAGCTGTTTTTGCGCAGCTTCGGTAATTTCAACCATTTCTTCCTCCTCATAGGATTTGTCTATCCAAACTAAGTTGTCTATCAGTTTTTGTCAATTAGCTCTGGTTGACCTTGTCCTCTGCATGAGGTAATTAATACAGTTTAGAAAGAGTGTTAGTAATTCAACAGAATCTTATAAAATATTTTTAACATGATCGAACAAGGGCGTTTGGACGCTCAAGGGAGACCGTATAATGAAAACCAAGGATATCATCCTCGCAACTGCCAAGGAAATGATTTCAGAGGTGGGTTTCCACAAAGCCACTACCGCTAATCTGGCAAAAATGGCTAATATTTCTGAGGGTACCATCTACAGACATTTTGAAAGCAAGGAAGATATACTGCTTCATATTCTGGATGCCCTTGAGGTGCAGTTTTCCTATTACATTGAGTCCATCCGGCAAAAGCTGGACCGGGATGAATGTACTATGGAAGAGATCATGACCGAGTATTTCACTTTTGTTGAAGCGAATGATGTCGACATGAAGATTATGCTCTCAACATACGGATTGCTGGATTCATCTAAAAGGTTGATGGCTGTATTTCTCAAAAATCTTGAATTGATTCTTGAAGATTGCATCAAGCTCGGCATTAAGAAAGGAGTTATTCACGATGTGTCTGTTGAAGAAAACGCCACCGTGGTAATGACCATTATCTTCGGCTTGACCAGAATGCAGCTTTACTGGCCAGACCGCAGGGATGTTCGCGCTGAAGCTGTTGAGTTCTGCCGTCGCAGTATTCTCAAATAAGCTTCATTCAGATATGATTTTTAAAGGCTGTCCTTAACCGGGCAGCCTTTTTTTATTGTCTTTCCTGAAAGATTGTTTGCCAAAAATAAATCCCCTGCCCGAAATTCAGGCAGGGGATTTTGGTTAACCGTGTGTTAGCGTCAGACTATTTGGATTCAGTCTGTGCGGCTATTTTCTTGTCCTGCTTGGCGAAGTACTTCTTGGTTTCAGATACAACAACCGGGGTCAGCATGAGCAGACCGATGAGGTTGGGGATCGCCATGAGACCGTTAAACGTATCGGAAAGGTTCCATACGAAGCTGAGCTTGGCGATGGCACCGACACCTACGAAGCAAATGAATACGAGGCGGTAAGGCAGTACTGCCTTGACGCCGAACAGGTATTCCATGGATTTTTCACCGTAGTAGCACCAGCCGAGGATGGTGGAGTAAGCGAAAAGGATCAGGCCGATGGTGACAATGTGTGCGCCGCCAGTCATACCCTGAGCAAATGCGATGGTGGTCAGTTCTGCGCCGGTGGTTCCGTTGGACCATGCGCCGGTGAGAATGAGTACCAGACCGGTCATGGTGCAGACAACGAGAGTATCGATGAAAGTCTGGGTCATGGAGACCAGAGCCTGAGTTACAGGTTCCTTGGTCTGTGCAGCAGCAGCAGCGATAGGAGCACTACCGAGACCGGATTCGTTAGAGAATACACCGCGGGCAACACCCATGCGGATAGCCAGCATTACGGTTGCACCTGCGAAACCGCCAACTGCGGAAGTGGGGTTGAAAGCCTGGTCAAAAATGAGAGCAAAAGCTGCGGGTACTTCTGCGATGTTGGAAAGAATGATGTACGCTGCGCCGGCCATGTAGAAAACGATCATGATGGGTACGAGCGTTCCGGTTACTTTACCGATTTTCTTGATGCCGCCGAGGATAACAGCAGCGGTCAGGATCATCAGCAGTCCGCCGGTGATGTAGGGGGAAACCCCATAAGTAGCTTCAACAGCGTCAGCAACGGAGTTGGACTGAACCATATTACCGATACCGAAAGCAGCGATGGAAGCGAAAATTGCGAAAAGAGTTCCCAACCAGGGCATGTTCAGGCCCTTGGAAATGTAGTACATGGGACCACCGCTCATTTCGCCGTTTTCGTCTACTTCTCTGTATTTAACAGCAAGAACGGCTTCCGCGTACTTGGTTGCCATGCCTACGAGACCGGTCATCCACATCCAGAACAGTGCGCCGGGACCACCGATTGCTACTGCGGTAGCAACACCTGCAATGTTACCGGTACCGACTGTTGCGGAAAGGGCGGTCATCAGGGCCTGAAAGTGGGTGATGTCGCCGGGTTCGTCAGTGTCTTCCTTGCGTTTGATGAGTGCAAGGTACAATGCGTAGAAAAGTTTAGTGAACTGGACACCGCGCAGAGCGAGGGTCAGCCAGAAGCCTGTACCGACCAGAAGAACCAGCATGGGCGGTCCCCATGCGAATGCACCGATCTTACCTACAATTGCGTCCAGTGAAGTCATGAAATCCATAAGTAATCCCTTGTTTTTTTTAGCACCAAATTTCTGCGAAATAATTGCACAAGTTCGCAGAATTACCCCTTTGCAAAATATTGTTCTGAGATACGTACATAAAACAGAAGGAATCGGCAAGAAAATTATTGCGTAATTTTTTTTACGTCAAAAAAAGAGTGCTTTTCCTGCGGAACGATGAAGGTTTTGCATTAAGTCTCTATGTTATTTGTGATGAATTGCAGTAGATCTCTGCGTTTTTATATTGTTGGGTTGTGGTTTTGTATAGAAAAGAATTCTTTCTTAAAATATAAAATATAATGTTTAGTCTTGCGTTTTGGTGAAAAATAGAGGGGGTATTTTGGTGAAAAAAGAATTTCGGTGTGTAGTTGATTTCGGATGTTTCCATTTTGAATAAAGGTCAGAATTTTCTCCTGCTATCTGTACGAAGTGATTCTTAGTACTCCAGATTGGTACGGCAGTTGCTTTAGTAAACTCCATATATGGCGTATGTTTTTGTAATTAAATGTTAATTACTTGTTCTTATGTGCAAGGTGAGTGATTAATTGCACTAATTTTGTGCAAATTGCACAAAAATGCACTTCGGAATTTGAGGCCGGATGTGCAAGGGAGAAAGGGAGATCGGTTTGGGAAAGAAAAGAAAGGGGAGAAAATCCTCAACCAAGGGGAGACAGTCCTCAAGCGGTAACGCGAAAAAAAGTAATATGATCATTGTGGTGATCGCGGCTTTGGCTGTGGGATTGTTTTTCGGCGGAGTCTTTATACCCGCATTAAAGGAGTCCTCAACTCCTCAGTCTACAGGTGGGGGAGTCAATTTTACCCAGCAGATTGAGGAAACAAAGAAGCTTCTTGAGTCGCAACCGGATTCTGTGAATCTGTGGACCAAGCTTGGAAATATGTATTTTGATACGGACCAGTATGCCAATGCAATTGAAGCATATAATAAATCCTTATCATTGAAGCCCGACAATGCACATGTGCTTACCGATCTGGGGGTAATGTTCCGCCGTAACGGTAATCCGCAAAAAGCTGTGGATACCTTTGATAAGGCGATACTTGCTGCGCCGAAGCATGAAACCGCGCGCCTTAATAAAGGGATAGTTCTTTATTACGATCTCGAAGATAAGGCCGGAGCCATTCAGACCTGGAATGGTCTGGTCCAGATGAATCCCGGAGCCAGAGCGCCCAGCGGAAAGCTGGTTAAGGATATGATCAGGGATCTTTCTTGATTTTTATAAGGAATGATCAAAGTAGCAATGCCGTACTGTAGAAGAACAGTACGGCATTGCTTTTATGACTTGTGTTTTACTTTGTAAGAAAGCCGGGTAGAGCCTTTTCAATCAGCATAGCGGCTTTTTCAATGCCACGTTCACTGCCGGGATGGAATTCCGTTATGCCCAGCCCGCAGATGTCCATTCTTTTTCCGACTTCTTCTATCATCTTAAGAAGATTACTGAAATGCAGTCCGGCGGAAGGCGACGGCTTACCGTGGGCAAAGCCGATGGGGTTCACCGCATCTACATCAAGATGGATATAGACCTTGCTGAATCCAGTCTCTTGAATCTGCTTAGCCAGCCATTCCGGGTTCCGTTCCAGTTCTTCGGGACCGAAAAAAGAGATCTTGCTGTTGATGATAAAGTCCAACTCCGGCGGGTCAAAAGTCCTAACCCCTGCGCAGAATATTTGTATAGGGTGCAGCGGAGTAAGCATTACTTCGGTTATTTCCGGTCCTGCATTGCCAAGAATAGCCGAAAGGGCCATGCCCTGAAAGCGGCCGGACTGCGAGGTTGTCGGGGTGTGCAGGTCCGGGTGGGCATCAAACCAGATCAGAGCCAGTTTTTGTCCATGTTTGCGGGACATCCATGATACCGGCCCCGTTTCAGTTCCGCAGTCTCCTCCCAGCAGGAGAATGCGATCCGGATTTTCCTGTTCAAGTATGGCGCATGCATTCTGCAATTGTTTAATTATTTCACTCTTGCCTGCCAAAGGGGCACCGGAGGTGATCTCCTTGAAAGGGGCTGTCTCCACTGTCTGAGGGGATGGGATTCCGGGAATTCCATCCGTCAGGGCAAATGCTCCTTCATATAGGGCTTCATTGTCGATGGAGCCCTGCCATTGCGGAAAAACAAGGGTGATGTCTTTCAATATTAATCTTCCGGCTTAAAGAATTTCAATCTCAGGGCGTTGCTGACTACAGTTACTGAGCTGAGGGACATAGCTGCCGCCGCAAACATGGGCGAAAGAGTCGGTCCTCCAAAAATATGCAGCAGCCCTGCGGCTACTGGAATCCCCAGCACGTTGAAGGCAAATGCCCAGAAAAGATTCTGCTTGATATTGCGCACTGTTGCCCGGCTTAGTGAGAGCGCAGTGAGTACTCCGCTCAAATTGCCTTTCATCAGTACTACGTCTCCTGATTCAATTGCGACATCAATTCCGGTGCCCATAGCAATGCCAAGGTCTGCTGACGCAAGGGCCGGGGCATCGTTGATCCCGTCTCCTATCATGGCAACCTTGCGGCCTTCAGCTTTTTCTTTGTTAACCACTTCCGCTTTGCGGTCAGGCATGACCTGCGCGACGACCCTGTCTATTCCGGCTTCATCTGCGATGGCGTGGGCCACTTTTTCATTATCCCCGGTAAGCATGACTGTCTGAACTCCGAGCTTATGGAGCTTGCTGATTGTCTGAGGGGTTTCCTTCTTGATGCGGTCGGCAATAGCCAGAATACCGGCCAGCTTGCCGTTCTTGGCGATGTAGAGCGGGCTTTGTCCTGATGCTGCAAAGCGCAGGGCTGCTTCATTGGCAACACTGTCGTCCAGTCCGCCGATGAAGTTTTGTTCAAGAAACTTCCTGTTACCCAACAGCATGGGCTGGCCTCCGGTTTCGGTATTGATACCAAGGCCGGATACCGCCTGAAAAGATGTTGTTTCCGGCAAGGGGGAGCCAATTTCTTCAGCTGCACGGACCACAGCCCTTGCCAGCGGATGTTCGGACTGCCTTTCCGCTGATCCGGCCAGCAAGATCAGTTCTTGCGGATTTTCTCCATCCACGGTGAAAGTCTCAGCTACTTCCGGTTTTCCGTAGGTCAGGGTTCCGGTTTTGTCGAAGATCATGGTTTCGATCTTTCCTGCGGTCTCAAGGGCTTCCCCGGATTTGACCAGCACACCCAGCTGCGCTCCGCGCCCGGTGCCGACCATGATTGCGGTGGGTGTTGCCAGTCCCATGGCGCAGGGGCAGGCAATGACCATTACGCTGATGAATATGCGCAGGGCAAAGGTAAAAGGTTCGTCGCTGAAAAAGAACCAGCCCAACGCGGCTGCAATGCCGATGGCCATGACTGTGGGTACAAAATAAAAGCTGACCGTGTCCGCAAGGCTGGAGATGGGGGCCTTGGAACCCTGCGCTTCCTGGACAAGGCGGATGATGCGTGAAAGCACGGTATTTTCGCCAACATTGGTGACCTGAACATTCAGTGCTCCGCCGCCGATGTTTACTGTTCCTCCGGCTACGTCATCACCTGTGCTTTTGGACACGGGCATGGATTCTCCGGTGAGCATCGATTCATCAATGTCGGAATGGCCATCAGCAACTTTGCCGTCGGCGGCTACGCGATCTCCGGGGCGGATGAGGATCAGGTCGCCGGGGCCGATTTCTTCCACCGGGGTGGGAATCTGTTCCCCGTTCTGCAACAGGATGGCCTGCGCCGGAGTCAGGTCCATGAGTTTTTCAATGGCTTCGGAAGTTCGCGAACGGGCGCGGGTTTCTTGGAATTTGCCGAGCAGAATCAGGGTAATGATAGTGGCTGCGGATTCAAAATATAAATCCATGGCCCGTGCAGGAGCATCAATTCCCAGCGCGATTTCAATGGTATTCCACAGGGAGTATACCACTGCCGCCGAGGTTCCCACGGCAATGAGCGAGTCCATGTTGGGTGCACCGCGCAGTAAATTCGGGAAACCCTGTAAATAAAAATTACGTCCGAACCAAAGTACCGGTCCGGTCAGAACCAGCTGAATCAGGGCAAAGCCCAGCGGTGAAGCGTGTGGGTTGATGGCATCAGGCAGGGGCATGCCGACCATGTGCCCCATGGTAATGATCAAAAGGGGGACGGTGAATGCAAGAGCGGCAAAGAGTCGACTCTTCATTTTTACCAATTTAGCTTCGTTTTCCGCTTTTCTCTTTTCAAAATTTTCTTTGGCATTATGAGCAGACTGGATTTGACCGGATTCAAATCCGGCATCAGCGATAATCTGCCTTATGGTGCGCAGTGATATTTCTGCCGGGTTGAAATTCAAGGTCGCGGTTTCAGAAGCAAGGCTGACCTGCGCGTTTATGATTCCTTCAGTTCCATTTAGTACCCGGTCCAGTCGCGAAGAGCAGGCGGAGCAAGCCATGCCGGAAACAGGTAAGGTCAATTCCGTGCCTTCAATTTTTTCTACGGCTTCAAATCCTGCCATTTTTACAGAAGAGATAATGTCGGCTGCGGAGACCTGTTCCGGGTCATAGTCCGCTGCCAGCGATTCCGCAGCAAGATTGACTGTTGCACTCTCTACGCCGTCCAGATTGCCGATGACCCTTTCCAGTCGTGCTGAGCAAGCGGAGCAGGTCATACCTTTAATTTCAAATGTGCTGTGCATAATATATCCTTGTTTGCCGGGAGTCGGGGATTGCATTGCCCGCATACATTACTTATAGCTAGTCCCGGCAGGTTATTTTAAAAAGTGATTTGAACAGATTTGATATTAAGAATCAACTTCTTTTGAGGTGGGACAATATGAAGGAACAAAAAGTAATACTTTCGGAAAAAGCCATGGCCCGTACTCTGGATCGTCTCGCATCAGAGATTACTGAGCGACGCGGGGATAGCGAAAATATAGCTATTATCGGTATTCAAAGGCGCGGTGCCGACCTTGCGGAGCGTTTGAAACTTATTCTGGATGAGAAGCTGGGTCGTAAAATACCTCTTGGTAAGCTGGATATCAACCTTTACCGTGACGACTGGACCAATCTGACTCGCCAGCCGAGCATCAACTGCACTGAGATTCCTTTTGATATTGAATCATCCTCCATTATTCTGGTGGATGATGTCCTTTTTTCCGGTCGCACAGTACGCGCCGCCCTTGAAGCTGTTCTTGATTTCGGGCGTCCGCGCCGAGTGGAGCTGTTGGTGCTGGTGGATCGCGGTCACCGTGAACTACCTATCCGGGCCGATTATGTGGGTAAGGAAGTGGTTACTTTTGAAGACCAGCATGTGAATGTTCTGGTCAAGGAAAGGGATGACGAAGACAAGGTTGTTCTGATCCGTTCCTGATTTTCTCTTCTCAGCTGCGGAGTGCATTGCGCCCGGAAGGTTTGAATTTTTTTATGCAAGAATGGAATCATGAATTTTCAGAAGATTGCTCTGTTATTCTGATCGGTATGGCTGGAGCCGGAAAGTCTACTCTGGCACCGCTTCTGGCTCAAAAGCTAGGTTGGGAGCACATTGATACCGATGCTGTAATTGAGAGTTATTACGGTCGTCCTTTACAGGACATTGTGGACCGTCTGGGTGTGCCGGAATTTCGCAAGGCCGAGGAGTATATTGTTTCCAGCCTTGGGGTTTTTCGTACAGTTGTTTCCACCGGGGGCAGCGTCATTTACGGGCCCAAAGGCATGGAAAGACTTAAAGGGCTCGGCCCGGTCATTTATCTGCGTATTTCAAGCGAAGCCTGCCTCAAACGTGTCGGCGGCGGGGAAAATCGCGGGCTGGCCATTGTTCCGGGCCAGACTTTGAAAAGCCTCTACGAGGAACGAATTCCCCTTTATGAACAGTATGCTGATTTTGCTGTTGATACGGACAATTGCTTACCGGAAGAATGTGCTGAGCAGATTCAGCAGTGGCTTAAGTCAAAAGAAGTTAAAAAAGTTAAGGATATATAATGAAAAAAATGACCAGACAGGCTGTGTTCCGCAAGCTTGACGCACTTTATGGGCGGATGGCCTCTGTTTATGCTGACACATCCGCCAAGATCGGTCTTTCCTGTGAGGGTTGTGAAGAAAACTGCTGCACCAGCTATTTTCAGCACCACACCTATGTGGAATGGACATATCTCTGGCAAGGCTTGAATAAACTTCCTGAAGATAAGCGTAATGAATATATCCGCCGTTCAGAAGATTACGTGCATAATACAAAGGCCATGTTGGATAACGGCATGCGTCCCAAGATAATGTGTCCGCTGAATGATGATGGTCTTTGCGGGGTTTACAAGCACAGACTGATGATCTGTCGCATGCACGGGGTGGTCAATACCCTGCGTCAGCCCAACGGACGTCAGCTTTCTTTTCCCGGTTGTTTCAAGTGTCAGGAACTGACTAAGGATATGGACAATGTGCCCGTGGTCGACCGTACTCCCCTTTACAAGGAACTTGTGGGGCTTGAAATGGGATTGCTCGGTAATAAAATCAGGACCTTGCCCAAGGTGGATCTGACCCTTGCTGAAATGATTGTCATGGGACCGCCGAATTTGAATGGCTAATTGCTTTCCATCCCTGCTGTGGCCATGAGGAAGGCTATGAAGTCATCAATGTTGTTTTTGCGGCATTTGATGTAGCGCATGGCGTATTCTTCAAAAGTTAACTCCGCTCCGTAAACATGGTAACGATGTTGCGGACTTCCGAATTCAAGGCCGATGAATTCGGCTATCTGCGGATGGATGGGCTGCTCAAAATCAGGAAAGGGTGCTGGGAATTTTTCCAAATCCTGTTTACTCAAACGGTCTATACCCAACTCTTCGAGCAGGGTGTTTGCGCTTAGGGTAAGCAGTTCTGCGCGGGGATGGTTGATGGTATTGAAAAGGGGCTGTTTCTTGTAATTCTCAAGAATATGGTCCACGTATTTGACCGGGGTTCGTGCTTCTTTGGTCCTTTCAATTTTTATGGACCGATCCGTTATTTCTGTGAAATCGTAGATCTTGGTCAACCTAGTGTTCATGAAAAGATGCAGAATCTGGGATTCACTGAGTTCTTTTCCAAGCAGGGAATCCAGAAATGTGTCCCGGTAATCGAATCCGGTTTTATTGGACCACAGTGGCCAGTAATGGATAAAAAGCATGCTTGGAAAAGCGATTGAGCGAGCTTTGTCTTGTAGCCGGGAAATGATTTTATCCGAGGCCAGTTCTGCCCAGCTTTTACCAAGGAGTGGCTGGTAGAGGAAAAGGTCGCACTCGGCGATGAGTTCCGGTGGGATGGATTCGCGGGTATAGTTGGTGAAGCGATGGATATCATATTTGGTGCTGAATTCTTCGTTCAGCAAAAGCAGTTCTTCTATCGGTTCGCCCTGACAATTGGCATGTAGGATACAGTTTTTCTTCATTTCGGGATGAACTCTAGCATACCCGTTTATGGTTTCTCAATACGACAAGGCCGTTAATATGAGGTTATGGTAGTGAATAAATTTTCCACAAAAGAGTTGCTGCGTCTTGTCGCAGCTGTGCAGCCTGTGGATACATCTCTTGATGAACAGGCTCGTGCTCATCTGGACAACCTGACCAAACCGCTTGGAAGTCTGGGCAGGCTGGAAGATCTTGCAGCGAAGATGTATGTGGCTTCCGGCGGAAATCCTCCGCAGGCTGACCCGGCCCGTATTTATGCAATTGCCGGGGATCACGGAGTCAACGAAGAGAATGTCAGTTATTTTCCGCAGGAAGTTACCCGTCAGATGGTGGAGAATTTTCTGGCCGGGGGCGCGGGGATAAACGTGTTGGCCCGTACTTCCGGGGTGGAGTTGATAGTGGTTGATGCCGGATGCAAGGGCGGACCTTTTCCGGAACATCCCAAGCTTATTCAGCGCAGGATCGGTTGCGGCACGGAAAATATTTCCAAAGGTCCGGCCATGGACGAGGATTGTTGTAGGCAGGCCATTGCTCTTGGGGTTGAACTTGCTGATGAAGCCTATGCGCAGGGTATCAAAGTTCTCGGCACCGGGGAGATGGGGGTTTCCAATACCACTCCGTCAACCGCTCTTTATTGTGCTTATTTTGATCTCGAACCTGCTGACATCACTGGTCCGGGAGGCGGCATTGATCCTGAAGGCGTTATCCGCAAGACAGAGGTTGTCCGTTCTGCTCTTGCTGCCAATGCTGAGGTTGTTCGGTCAGCTGATCCTTTTGCAATTCTTACTGCCCTTGGCGGGTATGAGATTGCCGCATTGGCCGGGTTGATCATCGGCGGGGCCAAGAATAAACAGATGGTTTGCATAGATGGATTCATCTCCACTGCCGCCTATGCTGCTGCCGTAAAGATCTGTCCGGCGGTGGGCGGATATTGCGTACTCAGCCATGCTTCCGCAGAACCGGGCTACGCAAAAGTCATCAAAGCCCTTGGACGCAGGCCGCTTTTGCATCTTGATATGCGGCTCGGGGAAGGGTCAGGTGCGGCACTGTCCATGTTCATGCTGCGCGCCGCCGCAAATATTTACAACGAAATGGCAACGTTCGACGATGCCGGAGTAGATGCAGGAGGTTAAGTCATGCCAAAAGAATTGGTAAAGACTGTTAAAGCAGCAGGTTGAGCAGCCAAGATCGCTCCGGGGGACCTGGAGCAGGTTTTGTGCGGCTTAGCCGTTGAGGATGAGCGTCTGCTGACCGGACTGGGGGGGAATGAAGATTCCGCCATAGTCTCTTTTCCTGCGGGCAAAGCACTGGTCCAGACCGTGGATTTTTTTACCCCGGTGGTTAATGATCCGTTTTGGTTCGGGCAGATTGCTGCGGCAAATTCCCTTTCCGATGTTTATGCCATGGGCGGCGAACCTTGGACCGCCATGAATATTGTCTGCTATCCCATGAAAGAAATGGGGCCGGAAATCCTGCGTGAAATCTTGAAGGGCGGCATGGATAAAATCCGTGAAGCCGGGGCAGTACTTGCCGGAGGGCATAGCGTCGAGGACGATGAAATTAAGTACGGTCTTTCGGTGACCGGAATGGTTGATCCTGACGGATTCGCTTCCAACAAAGGCTTGCGCGAGGGTGATCAACTACTGCTGACCAAGCCCCTTGGAACCGGGGTTTTGGCTACGGCTCTCAAAGCTGACTGGGACGGCGCTGAGCGGTTTGAAAAAGATGTCTATAAATGGGCATCCAAGCTGAATATTTCAGGCGGAAAAGTCATTCGTGAGTTGGGCCTCAAAGGGGCCACTGATGTGACCGGGTTCGGCCTTGGCGGGCATGTGCTGGAAATGGCTGATGCTTCCGGCGTGGCTGTGGAGATGTGGCTGGATAAGGTGCCGTTCATGGATGATGTTGTGGATCTGGCCTCCATGGGTATGATTCCGGCAGGAAGCTTTGCTAACCGTAACTATTGCAGTTCACAGGTTCAGACCACAGCAGATGCCGACAGCATCAAGACCGACCTTGTTTTCGATGCTCAGACATCCGGCGGGCTTATTTTGGCCGTGCCTGAAGACCAGTTGCAGCAGGCCAAAGATATGCTGCTGGAAGCTGGTGACCTTGCCGCCCATGTGGGGCAGGTAAAAGCCCATGAAAGTGGGATTGCCAGATTGCGGATTAAATAATTCTTTTTGTTTTGAAATACAAAAGGCGCAGGTTGTCGCGAACCTGCGCCTTTCATTTTTTATGAGGAGGAATTGGCGATTCCTTTTAGTGAAATTTTTTTACGCAGAACCTCGGCTGTTTGTAACTGCCTGAATAAGTTCCGCATTGGCATTGTATACAGGTGAAGAGGTAATCTTTACCAGTTCGCGGTGCATGTCGGGGTCCGCGAATGCCTTTCTCCGCAAGCGCTTGCGTTGCAGATTCTTCATTGAGTTTGCCAGATCGTCGTCCCTAACGGGAGGAGCCTGAGAAACCTTGTTGAGTTCGGGTGCGTTTGCCATTGTATACCTCCGTCCTTGGAAGTTATAAATGATGATGTTAATAGAGCATGAAACCTGTTTATATCTCTTATCGGACAACTGGAAGGTTACTTTAGAGGCTTAATGTAAAAAAGATAAATATATTAAAAAAGCCCGCATTCGACTTAGTCGAATGCGGGCTAGAAATTGTAGTCTGAGATTTAAATCAATCTTTCCAATTCCACCATTTTTCTAATTCAGGGTCTCGATTTTCGTTACCCACATAGTAGACCGCACATCTGAACACATACAGCATGCAGCGGTCCACATGGCAGCCTGCAAGCTCTTCAAGGCGTGCGTACATGTCATCCGGATTTTCGTCCTTGATTTCGTCAAGGGAACGATAACCCAGATTCCAGAGGTCCATGGCAATGGATTTACCTACTCCCGGAATTGTACGGAAGGATTTCAGGATTTCGGGATCAGCACTTTTCATAAACGCGATCGAGAATCTCTTTAGCTCCTGCGGCCAGCACTTCTTCGGCCAAAGCGAGGCCGATGTTCCATGCATCGTCAGCAGGGCCGCTCTTTTCCATACGGATGGGGCTGGAGCCGTCGATATCAGCAACGAATCCGGTCAGTTTGACCTGATCACCATCAAGCTGGGACCATGCTGCAATGGGGACCTGACAACCGCCGTCAAGGCCGGTCAGGAAGCCGCGTTCTGCATGTACCTGACGAGCTGTCATTCCGTCATGCAGAAATGCGAGGATATCCTGAATTTCAGTGTCCTCAATGCGGTACTCAATGCCCAGCGCGCCCTGTGCCACTGCGGGCAGGAAGGTCGGGGGGCCGAGGATTTCGCTTTTGGGAGCGGAAAGATTGAGCCTGTTCAGTCCGGCTGTGGCAACTACAATGGCGTCGAATTCACCATTGAGGAGTTTGCCTACACGGGTATCGAGATTTCCGCGCAGGGATTCGATTTTGAGATCATTACGCAGGGCCAGAACCTGAGACTGACGGCGCAGGCTGCTGGTGCCCACAACGGCTCCTGCGGGCAGGTCTTTGAGGGAATCGTATTTCACGGAAAGCAGGGTGTCGGTCTCTGCTTCGCGTGGGGGAATAACGCCAACTTCAAGGCCTTCGGGAAGTTCGGTGGGAACGTCCTTCATGCTGTGTACGGCGAGGTCTGCGCGACCATCGAGAAGTGCTTCTTCGATTTCTTTTACGAAAAGGCCCTTGCCGCCCACTTTTGCCAGCGGAACATCCAGAATCTTGTCGCCCTTGGTTTTGATCTTGAGCAGTTGAACATCAATTCCGGGATATTCTTCACGTAGAAGGTCGGAAATATGGTTGGCCTGCCAGAGGGCAAGTTTGCTGCCACGAGTTGCGATGGTAATTTTTCTCATTGTTCCGCCGTTATGTTTGAAATTTATTTTTTATTTAGCTGCCGCAGGAAGAGCAGTCGCCGCCGGAGCATCCGGCACAAGCACTGCTGGAAGAAGCCGCAGGAGCGGGAGCAGAACCCATATCACCCATATCAGGTGCTCCGCCACCTGTCTTAAACTTGCAGGCGGACATGAGTTTATCAGTTTTTTCAGACTTGCAGTGCGGGCAGGGAGGACATTCGTCGCGGTTGAAAACCAGCTCCTCGAATTCCTTGCCGCAGTCAGCGCATTTGTATTCGAAAATAGGCATTTATATTTACTCCGTGCTTTGAAATATCTATTGCGAGAAATTGCATAGCCCAAATTGTATTAGCAGGCAATGCTCAGACACCCTTCGGGGACCCTACTGGGGACTCTCCGAGGGCTTAAACCTAATAAGGCTTCGCCTGTTTGTGTGTTCGAGGGTCGCCTTAACACGCTATATGCGAAGCTAATTAAAAGGTTCTGAAAGGGATGGGGTCTGGGGAAGGGAAAACTCTTGCAAGAGTTTTCCCTTCCCCAGCCGCCGGAGGCATATTTTTACTTAGTCTTGGCAATAGGCCAGACTTCATCGATGCGTTCGATGGGGGTAATTTCGATTTTTGCCAGAAGTTCATCGGGAATATCTTCGAGATCCTTCTGATTCTGGGAAGGGATAAGTACCCGTTTCATTCCCAGAGATACGGCAGCGAGGATTTTTTCCTTGATACCGCCGACCGGAAGAACGCGTCCGCGCAGGGAGATTTCCCCGGTCATGGCCAGTTCCGGGTCAGTCGGGGTTCCGGTCAGTGCGGAAACAAGGGCGGTGACCAAGGTTACACCGGCAGACGGGCCGTCTTTTGGGGTTGCTCCGTCGGGAACGTGGATGTGCAGGTCCTGTTCTTCGTGGAACTTGGAACTGATGCCGTATTCATCTGCATGGCGGCGGGCAAAAGATACCGCAGCCTGTGCGGATTCCTTCATCACATCGCCGAGCTGTCCGGTCAGAAGCTGCTTGCCTTTACCGGGCATGGCTGAGACTTCAACATGCAGCACCGTACCGCCGACAGGAGTCCAGGCAAGGCCGAGGGCTACACCTGCGGGAAGCTCGCTTTCCTTTTCATCTTCAAGATGTTTGGGAATACCGAGATATTTGTGCAGGTTGTCAGCGGTCACTTCAAAGGGTCCTTTTTCGCCTTCTGCCTTCTTACGGGCCAGCTTGCGGCATACGGAACCCACTTCACGTTCAAGGTTACGAAGGCCGGCTTCACGGGTGTATTCCTTGATGATCTTACCGATGATTTCATCATCCATGATCATCTCGCCTTCTTTGAGGCCGTTTTCTGTGCACTGGCGTCCGAGGATGTAACGCTTGGCAATATTGATCTTGTCGTATTCTGTGTAGCCGGGAATGCGGATCAATTCCATACGGTCCAGCAGGGGCCGGGGGATAGAATCCAGTACGTTGGCAGTGCAGATGAACATGACCTTGGAAAGATCGTAAGGTACGTTCAGGTAATGGTCAGTGAACGAGTTGTTCTGTTCGGGGTCCAGTACTTCCAGCAGAGCTGAGGATGGATCACCGCGGAAATCAGAGCCGAGCTTGTCGATTTCATCAAGCATGATTACCGGGTTGCGGGTTCCGCACTGCTTAAGACCCTGAATGATACGTCCGGGCATGGAGCCTATGTAGGTGCGGCGATGCCCGCGAATCTCAGCTTCATCTCGCATACCGCCAAGGGACATGCGGTGAAATTTTCGCTTGAGGCTACGCGCGATAGAGCGGCCAAGCGAAGTTTTACCAACCCCCGGAGGGCCCACAAAGCAGAGGATGGGTCCTTTCATAGACGGGTTCAGTTTGCGTACACTTAAATATTCAAGGATGCGTTCCTTGACCTTCTCAAGGTCGTAATGATCTTCATCAAGGATTTTCTTGGCATCAATGATGTCAAGACGGTCGCGGGATTGTTTGGACCACGGAATCTCGATCATCCAGTCAAGGTAAGTGCGAATGACTGTTGCCTCAGATGCTTCGGGGTGCATGGCTTCAAGGCGACGCAGCTGTTTTTCCGCTTCCTTGCGCACATCTTTAGGCATCTTGGCTTTGGCGATGGCTGTGCGGATTTCTTCAGCTTCTTCGGCTTCGTCTGTGGATTCGCCAAGTTCTTTCTTTATGGCCTTGAGCTGTTCGCGCAGATAGAAATCTTTTTGGGCCTTGTCCATTCCTTCTTTGGCCATGGACTGGATCTTGTTCTGCATGGAAGCAACTTCCACTTCCTGTGTGAGCTGAGTGTTGACCAGATTCAACCGTTCAACAGGCTCTCCGCATTCAAGGATGGACTGAGCCACATCAACTTTCATACGCAGGTTTGAGGCGATCAGGTCGGCAAGGCGTCCCGGTTCGTCAACACTGTTGAGCACACTCATGATGTCAGCAGATGAGATGCCGCGCAGGGTCAGAATTTTTTCGCTTTGCTCACGGGAGGAGCGCACAAGTGCTTCCTGAGTGGCATCCATATCCCCGGATTCTGCTTCGGGGATGGCTTCAATTTCAGCGATATGGAAAGGCTCGGAGCCTATGAATCGCTTGATTCTGGCGCGGGAAACTCCCTGCACCAATACTTTCAAACGACCGTCAGGCATTTTGAGCATGCGCATGATCATGCACACTGTCCCGGTCAGGTAGAGATCTTCGTGTTCCGGATTTTCAACGCTCTCGTCTTTCTGGGTCACGACCATGACGTAGCGGTTGCTGGTCATAGCTGCTTCTACGGCATTGACGGATTTTTCACGGCCCACAAAAAGCGGAAGGATCATATAGTTGAAGACAACAATGTCCCGCACTGCCAGCACCGGAAGGGTGGTGGGGATGTCAATATGGGCATCATCGGGAATGCTGCCTGCGTCTTCCAGCAGGTCGGCGGCATCATGGAGCACGTTCAGCGGAGAAACCGGAGGTTTGTTCAGCCCCTGATCATTGCCTGCATCTGACTCAGGCTCCCGGTGTGCTTTTTTTTGAACTTCCGCTTTATCTTTTTTGTTCAGCTTAAGCGGTTTGATGGGTGATTTTTTTTTCTTCAACGCAAAATCCTTTAGTTCAGAAGTGGTTGTCTTGATCTATTTAAAAAGCATTAAATATCCGGCCCACAGCGGTCAGGCAGGGGCCGGATAGCTTGTCAGTTAGTTTTTACCAAAATAAATAAGAATTTATTTTGGGTAGTTTACACTAGCGGATCTCAAATCCCTTGTGCTCTGTATCGTAATCCATCCATTCGCACTTCACATCTGAAATCTGCGAAAGGGGAGGACCGACCAGCAGCCGGGTTCTCATTTCAGCGACTTTTGCTTCGTCGCCTTGCAGCAGTACTTCGACCTTGCCTTCATCGAGGTTGCGTACCCAACCGTTGAGGTTCAGCGCGACAGCCTGATCATTTACCCAGGCCCGGAAGAAAACACCTTGCACCTTGCCGGTAACAACACAATGATAGCTTCTGATCATAGGACCCTCCTTCTGAGTTGAGGTGAGCTACAAATATCCTGCTTCTTTGAAGCTGTGGAACCTGTCCGCAGTCACGATGACGTGATCCAGCAGACGTATTTCCATGTCCTGACAGAGAGCGGCTATTTCCATAGTTCTCTCCGTGTCCTCAGGAGATGGAGACGGGTCCCCGCCGGGATGGTTGTGGGTCAGAATCACTCCGCTGGCATTGTGGCGCAGAGCCAGTGCCACAATCTCTCGCGGGTATATTGCGGTCTTGTCCACAGTGCCTTCTGACAGCCTCTCCCAGCATATCACTTTGTTACGGTTGTTGACCAGTGCAATCCAGAATTCTTCCTTGGACAAATTACCGATTCGGGCCATGGCTGCCTGATAGACAACGTCCGGCGAAGAAATCGGTTCCTTGCCGTTCATGGGTTCTTCGGCAATTCTGGTCCAAAATTCACGCATAAGCGTAAAAAATATCAAAACCCCCGGTCCGATCCCCTTGAACTTTTTCAGCTGTTCTTCGGGTGCCCTGAAAACCCCGCCAAGTGAGCCGAATTCAGTCAGCAATTCCTTGGCAATGGGTTTGGTGTCCTGCCTTGGCAGCACCTGACCTAAGAGCAGTTCCAGTATTTCATAATCGGCAAGTCCGGCGGGATTCTTCCCAAGCCTTTCCTTAAGCCGCTGGCGGTGACCGTGGTAATGAGGTTTGTCCTTCATAATAAATAGTAAGTATGCTTTGGCAAGTAGTACAGTTAAAACCCGGTCCTGATTCAGATAAAAAGCTGAGATCGGTTACGAGATTATTTTTATGAGGAATAAACCGGATGCAGGTGCAAAGCAACCTGTTTAACGTTCAAAATGATGTAAAATAGGTCCAAAAACATAAAAACCGTGTAAAAATGAAGTTTTTACACGGTTTGAAAATTATAGAATACCTACATTAGCGTCTTCGCTGAGGGGGAGCAAAAAGAGAGGTAAGGGAAGCCACCAGCAGTTCAAATGCCTGTTCGGGTTTGCGCTGTCCGGTTTTGATGCCGATTTCAGCTTCCATGACAATGTCAAAGAGTCTGGCAATACGGGCCGGACCTAAACGTTGTGCAAGGCTCTGTTTTTGCTTCTTGACGAAAGGCGGCAAGCGGACTTCTGAATCTTCGCCATGAATCATCATCCACAGGGCGCGAGCCTCGCGGGTTAGTGATGCGGTGAGCATGAAGATCATGGAATCTTTTTCACTGTGGTTGGTCAGCACCCTGCGCCAGATTTCTACCGGATCACCGCCTTCAGACATGGAGCGCATGAAGGCAAAGAAATCCATCTCCTCAGAATGGGCGATGAGTGCGATATGTTCCATGAGTATCTTGCGGTCCGGTCCGGCGGCCAGTTCAAGTTTGTCCAGTTCCAGACGGGCGGCGCGGGCATCTTTGGGTAAGGCTTGCGAGAGGGCACTCAAAACCGGGCTATCAATGTGCAGGTCATTGCTTCTGGCCCGTTTGCCTACAAATCCGGAAATTGATTTTTGATCCAGACCTGCGGACTTCCAGAACCATTTCTGCTTTTCAGCAAATTTCCAGCATTGGCGTTTTTTGAGTACTGCCGGAACAGGTGGAGTTTTGCTTTTCCACTGACCTTCAAGGCAGATGAAAAGAAATGACGAGTCTGAAAGAGAAGCAACTGTCTTGTCTATATTTTTCCAGACCGCAACTTTAAGCTTGTGGGCGCGGCGTAGGATTACAACTTTGCTGGAGCCGAAAAGAGTCTGTAAAGTCAGGTCGTCCCAAAATTGCGGGGGCAGGTCTTCGTCTGCCCAGTATACTTTTTTCTCGTAATCCGTAGCCCCGTGCTTTTCCTGAAGCTCGTTAATGCTGGCGTGCAGCAGCTCTGCATCGGGGCAGATGAGAAACATGTATCCGGGTCTGGACATTATTTACCTTGGTATCGAAAATTATGCTTTGTAGGCCCCCGGCAGGGCTGCCGGAGGCTTTCAGGAAATATCTAGTAAGCCTGATTCATGCGGTCTACTAAGCGGCGGACCATGAGCTTGATGATCAGCTGCTTTGTTTCCTCTTCCTGACCGACATAGTAGGATTCGGTCACCTCAAGGGGACCTGAGTTCCAGATCAGGGCACCGTCTGTTGCGCTGGTGACTTTCATCTGAAGCTTGAGGGTCATGTCGTATTTCAGGGTGACGTCCTGATCACCGAGGATGCGGCTGCCGTCAGAAAGTTCAAGAATCCTGATATTGAAAAGTGCTTCCGCTTTGGATTTATCAGTCCAGACCAACTGACCGCGGCGTGTAATTTCATCACGCATCATGGAACGGAGTTTAGGCTCGAGCCAGCGTTCAAGAGTTGGGTTTTCAACTTTGGCAATAGCTACTTCACGGAATTGTTCGCCGACTCTGTTCGGTTCAGTCGCAGAGTTATGGTAGCCGCAGGCAGATACAGCAAAAACAACACAGAGAAGTAATATCAATTTCTGAATAGATTTCATAACAAACACAGTCCTATCTCCTTGTCTCAGCTTTAATAAACGAAGCGGCGAAGCCTTATTAAAAGGTTCTGAAGGGGATGGGGTCTGGGGAAGGGGAAACTCTTGCAAGAGTTTCCCCTTCCCCAGCCGCCGGAGGCAAACCTAGTTCGCCACAATATTAATCAACTTACCGGGAACAACGATAACCTTACGGATGGTCTTGCCATCAGTGTGCTTGGTTACGTTTTCGTGGGCAAGTGCTGTTTTCTCAATTTCTTCTTTGGAAGCGGCAGCAGGCACGGAAAGTTTACCGCGCATTTTTCCGTTCACCTGAATGATGATCAGGATTTCGTCAGTTACCAACGCGTCTTCATCATGCTCAGGCCATGCTGCTTCGGCAATGTAGCCTTCATAACCCATGGCGGTCCAAAGCTCCTCGCAGATGTGCGGGGCAATGGGAGCAAGCACGGTCAGCACGGTGCTGTAAGCGGAAGAGAGTGCGAAACGTCCATCTTCGCTTTCCATGAGCTTGTCTTTGAGAGAGTAAATCTCGTTGACCAGTTCCATGGAGGCGGCAATGACAGTGTTGAACTGGAATTTATTTTCCATGTCACGGCTGGCACGCTTGACGGTCTCGTGTTCTTTGAGACGCAGCTTCTTAGCATCAGAAGAGAGATCCATGGAAGGCTTGGCACATGCGCCTGTTGCGCTGAGTTTGCCTTCAAATTCTTCTGCCAGTCTCCAGATTCTGTTCAGGAAGCGATGCGCTCCTTCCAGACCCTGATCAGACCATTCGAGGTCTTTTTCAGGCGGGGAGGCAAAGAGAATGAACAATCTGGTGGCATCCGCACCGTACTTATTAATCATGGCGTTAGGGTCGACCACGTTGCCCTTTGATTTGGACATCTTAGCACCGTCTTTGAGGACCATGCCCTGAGTGAGCAGGTTCTTGAACGGTTCGCTGAGTTTGGTGTACCCCTCGTCGCGCAACATCTTGGTGAAGAATCTTGCGTAGAGCAGGTGCAGGATTGCGTGCTCGATTCCGCCGATGTACTGGTCAACCGGGGACCAGTATTCAAGGGAGTTGCTGTCAAAAGGAGCATCAGCCTTGCGGGAATCGGTATAACGCATGAAATACCATGATGATTCCACAAAGGTATCCATGGTGTCGGTTTCGCGGGTAGCCATCTTGCCGCACTTGGGGCAGGTGACTTTGTGGAAACTTTCCATGTCAGGCAGCGGGGAGCGTCCGTCTTCGTTCATGACTGCGTCTTCAGGCAGCACGACAGGCAGGTCCTGTTCGGGAACGGGTACGATTCCGCAATCGTCGCAATAAATTACCGGAATGGGGGAACCCCAGAAACGCTGACGGGAAATGTTCCAGTCGCGCAGGCGGTAGTTGATAGACTTCTTGCCTTTGCCGGATTCGCCAAGGAAATCAACGATTGCGCCTTTGGCATCTTCGTTGGACATGGTATCGAATTCACCGGAATTAGTCAGTACGCCGGGAGCGGAGTATGCTTCTTCCATTTCTTCCAGCTTGAGGTTTTCACCTTCGGGCTGGATGACCACCTGCATGGGCAGGTCGTATTTCTTGGCGAATTCAAAGTCGCGCTGGTCATGTGCAGGAACAGCCATTACTGCGCCGGTTCCGTAACCCATGAGTACGAAGTTTGCCACGTAAATGGGCATCTTCTCACCGTTGAGCGGGTTGATGCAGTAAGAACCGGTGAAAACACCTTCTTTCTCAAGGTCGTCCGCTCCGCGTACAATGCGGTCCATGTTGGAAACTTTGGTCACGAATTCGCGAACTTTGTCAGCTTCAGGCTTACCTTCAATGAGCTTTTCCACCATGGGATGCTCGGCAGCCAGAGACATGAAAGTTGCGCCGAAAAGGGTATCCGGGCGGGTGGTGAAAACACTGATGGATTCATCGGAATTCTCAACTTCGAAATCAAGTTCCGCACCGATGGATTTACCGATCCAGTTGCGCTGCATGGTGATAACACGCTCAGGCCAGCCGCCTTCGAGTCCGCTTAAGCTTTCAAGCAGTTCTTCGGCGTAATCGGTGATGCGCAGGAACCACTGGGAAAGTTCTTTCTGTTCTACCTGAGTGTCACAACGCCAGCACAGGCCGTCTTCCACCTGTTCGTTAGCGAGGACTGTGTGGCAGGTTTCACACCAGTTGACCGGAGATTTCTTGCGGTAAACCAGACCTTTTTCAAGGAATTTAAGGAAAAATTGTTGTTCCCACTTGTAGTAGCCGGGATGGCAGGTAGCCAGTTCGCGGCGCCAGTCGTAGGAGTAACCCAGACGCTTGAGCTGGGTTCGCATGTCATCTATATTTGCGTAGGTCCACTCAGCGGGGTGGGTGTTGTGTTTGATGGCTGCGTTTTCAGCAGGCAGGCCGAATGCGTCCCAACCCATGGGGTGGAGCACGTTGAAGCCTTTCATGCGTTTGTAGCGGGCAACAACATCACCGATGGAGTAGTTACGCACATGGCCCATGTGGATTTTCCCGGAAGGGTAGGGAAACATTTCCAGTACGTAGTACTTAGGGCGGGACTCGTCGGCTTCCACATCGAAAGCACCCTTCTCGGTCCATTCCTTTTGCCACTTGTTTTCAATCAATTCCGGTTCGTATTTCCCAAAACCCATTATGAAAAATCCTTTTGATATGGGATAGCCTCCGGCGGCCTTGCGGGGCACCTTGCCGGGGGCCTTAAACCCTTTTCCAAAAGGGTTTAAGAATCCCAAAACGTTTTGATAGTTGTGGACTATATTTAATTCACTGCGGCGAAGCCCTACTAAAAGTTTCTCACCTAATAGCCGTTAGGCAAGAGCTTTTTGCTCGAGCCATACGGATATAGAGAGCAGCGCTGGTCCCTCGGAGAGCCGCCGAAGGCATTTTTAGAAATTCTTTACAACCTTGAACTTGCCGGTGTCGATATCGCGGGCTACCGCATCGAGAATACCGTTGATGAAATTGCGGGAGTTGCCGTCGCCGAATTTCTTAGCCAGTTCAATACCTTCGTTGATACCAACCTTGAGAGGAATATCGGCTTTGTGAATCAGCTCGTATACAGCAAGTCTAAGAATTGCCAGTTCAACTTTTGCGATTCTTTCAATCTTCCAGTGCTTGGAGTATTTCCCGATAACTTCATCCAGCTCTTCATGCGAACTCCAGATTCCGAGCAGTAGTTCGCGGGCGTAGAGGATAAGATCTTCCTCGGTTTCCCTGAGAACTGCGGGGCTCTGGTTGTAAATACGTTCACATGTCCATCCGCCGTGGGGAGGGACAAAACTCAGGCCGTAAAGTACCTGAAAAGCGAGTATGCGGCCTTTTCTTCTTAAACCTTTTGTCTGGGACATCTGCATCACTATCCTGCGGTTGCGGGGCTTTAATGTCGTGCAACGCAAGATACATCTAAATTGTTATTTAAACAACACAACAGGCATACGGTCTCCGAACAGCGGGACGGAGACCGTATGCCTTCAAATTATGTTCAATAATTCTGGATGTTTCCAGTGAAACATGCCGGAATTAGTAAGCTCTAGTTAAATCTGTTCCAGAACGCGGACAGTTTCCAGCATTGCGGAAGCTGCTTCAACGCCTTTGTTGCCTGCTTTGCAGCCGGCACGTTCGACTGCCTGATCAATGGTGTCGCAGGTCAGCAGACCGAAACCGATGGGCAGGTCGTTGTCCATGCTTACCTGAGCCACGCCTTTAGCGCACTCATTGCAGACATAGTCAAAGTGGGGAGTTGCACCGCGGATAACAGCACCGAGAACCACGATACCGTCATATTTTCCGGATTCAGCGAGCTTCTTGGTTACCACGGGAATTTCAAATGCACCGGGCACTTTGATCAGGGTCATGTTTTCTTTCTCGCAGCCGTGGCGTGCGAGGTAATCAACTGCGCCGCCGATAAGTCTATCAACGATGATGTCGTTGAAACGTCCGGCTACGAATGCGATTTTCAGACCCTTGGAATCGAGCTGACCTTCAATGGTTTTAATATGAGGCATGGTGCTTCTCCCTTTTTATTTTTTATCTTCAAGATGATCCAGCATGTGGCCCATCTTATCTTTTTTGGTTTTCAGGTAATCGAGGTTAGCTGCGCAGGCATCCATTTCAATGGCTACGCGCTCGGTTACTTCAAGACCGTATCCTTCCAGACCGACAATCTTTTTGGGGTTGTTGGTCATAAGTTTCATTTTGGAAATTCCAAGCTGGACCAGAATCTGTGCTCCGGTGCCGTATTCACGAAGGTCGGCTTTGAAACCGAGTCTTTCGTTAGCTTCAACAGTGTCGCAGCCGAGATCCTGTAAGTGGTAGGCTTTGATTTTGTTGCCCAGTCCTATTCCGCGTCCTTCTTGGCGCATGTAGAGCAGCACGCCCTTGCCTTCGTTGCGGATCATGCACATGGCGGAAGCCAACTGGTCGCCGCAGTCACAACGCTGGGAGCCGAAAACATCACCGGTCAGGCATTCAGAATGAACGCGGACCAGTACAGGCTCGCCGGGTTCAATATCACCCATGATCAGGGCGATATGAGTGCGGTCATCTTCACTGGAATGGAATGCGGAAGCCTTGAAATCGCCCCAGCGGGTGGGCAGTTCAGCATCAGCCTCGCGGGTTACGGTGTGGCTGCCGAACTTCATGCGGTATTTGATCAGGTCTTCGGTGGAGCAAATCTTGAGATCATGCTGCTTTGCGTATTCTTTGAGGTCGGGAAGGCGGGCCATGGTGCCGTCGTCCTTCATGATTTCGCAGATTACGCCTGCTGGTTTGAGACCGGCAAGACGGGAAAGATCAACGCTGCCTTCGGTCTGTCCGGCACGGACCAGAACGCCGCCTTCTTTGGCACGGAGCGGAAAAATATGGCCGGGGGAAACAATGTCTTCGGCTTTGGATTCATCAGCTACTGCGGCAAGAATGGTTGTTGCGCGGTCGGCTGCGGAAATACCGGTGGTCACGCCTTCACGTGCTTCAATGGAAACTGTGAAGTTGGTGCCGAACTGGGAGTCGTTGGACTGGGCCATGAGCGGCAGCTTCAGGTGGTCGACCATTTCACCGGACATGGCGAGGCAGATAAGCCCTCTGCCGTGAGTAGCCATGAAGTTGATGATTTCAGGGGTCACTTTTTCTGCGGCGCAGACAAGATCACCTTCGTTTTCACGGTCTTCATCATCGACCATGATGACCATTTTACCTTCGCGGAGGTCCTCAATTGCTTCTTCGATAGTGCAGAAAGGCATATTCGTTATCCTCATGCTCCGCCGGGCGGAGAGTTATTTAAAAAAAGCGCTGTCTGTTTAAACAAACAGGTCTGTCTTCATACATCAAAAAGCACAAAGGGTGAAATATGTTTTTTAGTCTTTTTATTTCAGTTGGTTAGAATCCGTTCTCACGCAGGAAATCCATTGTAAGTTTACTTTCGGGCTTGTCCTCAGACTTTTGTCCGGTCCACGGTGCGACCATGCGCTCCACATACTTGCCGATAACATCAGTCTCGATGTTTACCGCATAACCCGGTGTCCACAGGGAGATAGTGGTCTCTTCCTGAGTCTCGGGGATAATGTTCACTTCGAGATAGTCCGGTCCGCAATCGTTTACCGTCAGGCTTATGCCGTCAAGAGCAACCGATCCCTTGGGTACAACATACCTGCCATGCTCTTTTGAGAACTTGATGCGGTAAATTTTTGATTCTCCGGCAGGGCGTACCGATTCTACTGCGCCGAGGCAATCCACATGACCGGAAACAATATGTCCGCCCAGACGGTCACCCATAGCCAGCGCACGCTCGTAGTTGACCATGGAACCGCGCTTAAGGTTGCCAAGGTTTGTCACCGACATGGATTCCTTACTGGCGTAGCAGGTGAACCAACTGTCACTGTATGTTTCAACTGTTAGGCAGACCCCGTTGATGGCGATGGATTCGCCTTTTTCATAATCTTTGATCTTAGGAGCACTGACCTTGAAGCGGGTTTCATTGCCCCGGTTCTCGGCATTTTCAATGCGTCCTTTTCCCTGAATCAGTCCGGTGAACATTGCTATTGTCCTTCGGGTTTGAAAACTATTTTTAAATCACGACCGCTCTGTTTCACGCGGCTGATGCGCAGATCCATGCATTCGCTGATGAGAACATTGTCGGACCCGGCGAAATTCGGTCTGCCCTGCACATTACCCAGAATGCGCGGAGCCTGATACATGACGAATTCATCTACCAGCCCCTGTTCGGCCATGGAACAGGCCAGCTTACCGCCGCCTTCACAAAGGGTGCGCAGCACGGAGTGCTTCTCGCGCAGCATTTTGAATCCGTCCTCAAATATAAGACCTTTTTCGCCACTGGGAAGGGGGACAACCTCAATTCCCTTGTTTTTTAACTCCGTGGCAGTGTTCGTTGCGGCCTGCTCGGTGCTGGTCCAGAAAATTGTATCAGCGGCGCGGGTAGTGGTCAGGGTATAATCATCGTGATTTCGGGGCAGGTTTCCGGTTACTATTACGGCTTTGGGCTGGCTGAATCCTTCCGGCAGTGGATCGAGTCTGCAATTCAGACTGGGATTATCTTCGCGCAGGGTGTTGCCGCCCACTATCACCGCTCCGACCATGGAGCGCAGTTTCTGCACATCCTGAAAAGAGTCCGGGCAGGAAACGGCTTCCTGCGCCCCGGTTGCCCCGGCGATTTTGCCGTCAATTGTGCAGGCCAGTTTTAGGATGGAGTAAGCCCGGTCTTTGAATTGCCAGCACAGGAAATCTGAAATCAGGTCTTTGCACTGCTCCTCGAGCACGCCCTGATCAACCTTCACGCCCCTGGATTCAAGGTATTCGATTCCCCCGGCAGCTTTGGGGTTGGGATCGCGGGTGCCGACTACAATATGCGGGATTCCCGCTTCAAGGATGCCCTCGGTGCATGGTGGAGTCTTGCCGTGATGGTTGCATGGTTCAAGAGTCACGAACATGGTGCATTTACTCATGTCCACGCCTTTAGTCTTTGCTTCGGCAATACATTCCCGCTCAGCGTGCAGTCCGCCGCAGAACTGGTGGTAGCCTTCAGCTACGATTTGCTCGTCACAAACCATTACCGCGCCCACCGTGGGGTTGGGAGCGGTACGGTTTCGTCCGCGCATGGCAAGTTCCACTGCGCGGGCCATAAATCTTTCTGCGGGGCTAGATGTCGAGTTCAAGAAGAGCAAATTTAACTCCGGCTTCTTTGAGCATCTGTTCGGAAAGTTCGTCCGGGTAGCTTTCGGAATAGTAGATTGCGCTGACCCCGGTGTTGATCAGCATTTTGGTGCAGATCAAGCAGGGCTGGGTGGTGCAGTAAATTTCAGCACCCTTGAGGGATACGCCGTGGGTTGCGCCTTGAATGATGACGTTCTGCTCGGCGTGCAGGCCGCGGCAGAGTTCATGCCGTTCGCCGGAAGGGACCCCCAGTTTTTCACGGATACAGCCAACGTCAGCGCAGTGTGCGGTGCCGGAAGGAGGGCCGTTGTAGCCGCTGGCGAGGATGCGTTTATCCAGTACTGCAACAGCACCGACTTTGCGGCGGGTGCAGGTGGCGCGTTCTGCAACAAGGTGCGCGATGCGCATGAAATAGTCCGGCCAAGGCATTCTGTTATCCATGGAATTGCTCCCTTCTTTGAAGCTGAGAAAACGGACCCGAATATTCGGGCCCGTTTTTATTTAGTTATGATGCGCTTCGCGCTTTTGTGGAAGATGCCTTCGGCGACCCTACCGGGAGCCTTAAACCCTTTTCCAAAAGGGTTTAAGAATCCCAAAACGTTTTAGTTGGGTTTGCCTTGTAGTCATGCTTCTATGCGGAACATTATTGATTCCGCTTCGAAAGTTCAAGAACTTCCTAGTATGCGAAGAGCGGGTAGTCTTTTGCGAATTCAGCAACTTCTTTGCTGATCTGTGCAAGTTTGGTGTCGTTGCCAACGGATTCGAGGGCAGCGGTAATCCAGCCTGCTACTTTTACCATTTCTTCTTCTTTCATTCCGCGGGTGGTCAGTGCCGGGGTACCGATACGTACACCGGAAGTAACGAACGGGGAACGGGTTTCAAAGGGGATGGTGTTTTTGTTGACGGTGATGCCTGCTTCATCAAGGGCGAATTCAGCGTCTTTACCGGTGATGTCCTTATTGGTCAGGTCCATCATCATCAAGTGGTTGTCAGTACCGCCGGATACGAGGTCGAAACCTGCGTCCATGAGGTTCTTCGCTAGAGCCTGTGCGTTGGCAACAACCTGCTTCTGGTATTCAACATAGGAGGGAGAAAGTGCTTCACCGAAAGCAACCGCTTTAGCAGCGATGACGTGCATGAGCGGGCCGCCCTGAATTCCGGGGAAAATGTTGGAATTCAATTTTTTAGCGTTTTCTTCGGTGGAAAGAATCATACCGCCACGGGGACCGCGCAGGGTTTTGTGGGTGGTGGTAGTGGTGTAGTGGGCGTGTTCAATGCAGGAGGGGTGTACGCCTGCTGCGATGAGACCCGCGATGTGGGCCATGTCTACCATGAGGACTGCGCCTACTTCGTCAGCAATCTGGCGGAAGCGGGCAAAGTCGATCACACGGGGGTAAGCGGAAGCACCGGCAATGATCATCTTGGGTTTGCACTCTTTGGCAATCTCAAGGACATTGTCATAATCGATGGTCTTGGTTTCGGGGTCAACACCGTAAAATTTGATGTCGAAGAGCTTACCGGAAAAGTTAACCGGGGAACCGTGTGTCAGGTGACCGCCGTGGGAAAGGTCCATGCCGAGTACTGTGTCACCGGGCTGGAGAGCCGCGAAGTAAACAGCCATGTTGGCCTGTGAACCGGAGTGGGGCTGTACGTTTACGTATTCGCAGCCGAAAATTTCTTTTGCACGGTCACGGGCAAGGTCTTCTGCAAGGTCAACGAACTCACAACCGCCGTAGTAACGCTTGCCGGGGTAACCTTCTGCGTATTTGTGGGTCATCACACTGCCCATGGCCTGACGGACCGCTGTGGAGGTAAAGTTCTCCGAAGCGATGAGTTCAAGCTTGGTCATCTGGCGGGTTACTTCCTGTCCGATTGCAGCCGCTACTGCCGGGTCTTTCATCATCAGTTCTTCCATGACAAGCTCCTGTTAAAATTTATTATTTATTGCGGGGTAGCATGCTACCCCGCAATAAATAGATTAATTCTTATTCTTCGAATTTTTTAAACAGCATGCAGCCGTTGGTTCCGCCGAAGCCGAACGAGTTGCTCAGTGCGTAGTTGACCTGCTGCTCACGCTTACCGTCTTTGACGTAATCGAGATCGCATTCAGGGTCAGCTTCGATCTGGTTTGCGGTACCGGGGATGATTCCGGTTGAAAGGGTTTTAACAGCGAAAGCTGCTTCAACACCACCCGCACCACCGAGAAGGTGGCCGATCTGGGATTTGTTCGCGCTGATGGCAATATTCTTAGCGTGATCACCGAAGACTTTTTTAATAGCCTTGGTTTCACAGGAATCGTTCAGTTTGGTGGATGTTCCGTGAGCATTGATGTGATCGATTTCAGAAGGATCAATCTTGGCTTCGCGGATAGCTGCGTTCATGGCCCGGGCCATGCCTGCGCCGTCTTCCGGCGGTGCGGTCATGTGGTAGGCATCGGAAGATGCACCAAATCCCACAACTTCAGCCAGAATTTCTGCGCCGCGTTTCTGGGCGTGCTCAAGGGATTCCAGCAGCAGCAGACCTGCACCTTCACCCATGACAAAGCCGTCACGTCCACCGTCAAAGGGACGGGATGCGGTAGCGGGATCATCATTGCGGGTGGAGAGGGCTTTCATGGCGGTGAATCCGGCAAAGCCCAGCGGAGTGATGGTAGATTCAGCACCACCGCAGATCATTACATCAGCACGACCGAGCATGATGTCGGTGTATGCTGCGCCGATGGAGTGGGTTCCGGATGCGCATGCGGTACACATGCACAGGTTCGGGCCCTGCGCTTCAGCAAAGATGGAAACCTGTCCGGCTGCCATGTTGCCGATGATGATCGGGATAAAAAAAGGTGTGATTTTTTTGGGACCGGATTTTTCCAGTTTGGCGTGCTGCTTTTCAATGGTTTCAAGACCACCGAGGCCGACACCGATTATAACTCCGGCGCGTTCACGGTCATCCCCTTCAAGCTTGAGTCCGGTGGACTCCATGAGCATCTGGTTGGCTGCCACAGCAAACTGTGTGAACCTTTCCATGCGCTTGGCCTGTTTGTGAGGGATGAATTCTTTGGCATCAAAACCTTTGATTTCACCTGCGATGCGGGCGGTGTATTCGCTGGCATCAAAGGCGGTAACTTCAGCAATACCGGACTTTCCTGCAAGGAGGTTATCCCAGCTTGTATCTATATCGTTACCAAGGGGGGTGATGGCGGAAACGCCTGTGACTACTACCCTGTTCATATATTTAAACCTGTAAAATATGTTGGGGTTAATTTTTTTGGAGGGCCATACAAAAGGAGCGCCTTACGCCCGTGAGGAGCAATAAGGCGCTCTTTTAAAAACCCTGTAAAGCAATCAGTCTACTGCTTGCCTTCAACGAATGCTACAGCATCCTTGACTTTAAGGATCTTCTGAGCTTCTTCGTCTTCGATTTCAACGTCGAACTCTTCTTCCATAGCCATGATGAGTTCGGTAAGGTCGAGAGAGTCAGCGCCGAGATCTTCAACAAAAGATGCTTCGTCTTTAATTTCGTCTTCGGATACGCCAAGCTGGTCTACGATAATTGCTTTTACTTTTTCAGCTGCGGACATAGTCCCCTCCAAATCATTATTTTAGTGTTTCTTAATTACATGTACATCCCGCCGTTAACAGCGAGAGTCTGGCCTGTGATATAACCGGATTCGTCCTTGGCAAGGAAAGAAACCGCATTTGCTATATCATCGGATGTGCCGAGTTTTTTCAGCGGTATGCTATCCGTCATCTGCGCCATGACTTTTTCAGGCAGTTCTGCGGTCATGTCGGTCTGAATGAATCCCGGGGTAATGGCATTCACAGTGACACCGCGCGGAGCAAGCTCGATGGCGCTGGCCTTGGTCAGCCCGAGAAGGCCGGCCTTGGCCGATGCGTAGTTGGCCTGTCCGGCATTACCGGCCTGTCCAACTACAGAGGAAATGTTGATGATTCTACCGTAACGCTGCTTCATCATGATCTTTGCGGATTCACGCAGGCAGGTAAAGGCTCCGGTCAGGTTGATGTCCAGAACTTTGTCCCAGTCGTCATCCTTCATGCGGACCAGCAGACCGTCGCGGGTGATTCCGGCATTGTTTACCAGAACATCCAGCTTTACTTTACCTTTAATCTCTTCCTTGAAGAAAGAGGTTACAGCTTCACGGTCAGAAGAATCAAGCTTGAATGAGCGGGCCTTGCCGCCTGCTGCTTCAATCTCAGCGCAGACTTTATCAGCTCCGTCGGGGCGGCTTACAAAAGTGATGATCACTTCAAAGCCGTCTTTGGCGAGCCTCTTGGCGCAGGCTTCTCCGATTCCTCTGGAACCACCCGTTACTAGGGCGGTGCTTGGCAGTTCACTCATTTACTTCCCTCTATGTTAAATTAATCTAGTCCTGCGTCTCATAGCCTAAAGCGGCTATGACTGCAAATTTAATCTAAATTAATTTGTTTAAACATACATGTGCGTTTGCACAATGTTGTTTTTCCCTTTTATGCAGCGGTCTTGTAAAATTTCTGTGAAAAACAGCAGGATTTTCCAAAACACCACATTAAAACTGGATAAGTGATGATCCCCAGGTCAGCCCACCGCCAAAGGTGGCCAGAAGTACCAGGTCACCATCCTTGATAAAACCGGATTCCTTTGCGTCGGCAAGAGCGATGGGGATGGATGCGGCGGAAGTGTTGCCGTATTTGTCCACGTTCGCAAATACTTTTTCGCGGGAGATGCCTAGTTTTTTGCCCACGGCCTCAATGATGCGCATGTTGGCCTGATGGGGCAGCAGTACGTCCACATCTTCAGTGGTGAGACCCTGTTTTTCAAGGATTTCATTGGAAATGGAGGTCATGGAGCGGACTGCGTGTTTGTAAATTTCACGGCCTTGCATTTCTACGAAGTTTTCAACACCTACGGTATCGCCCATTTTATATGGGTAAGCGGAACCTGCGCCTTTGATGGTCAGGTTCATACCCGGACCGCCGTCAGCGCGGACGAGGGTGTCGATTACTTTCCCGGGGTCTCCGTCTGTTCCGGCAGTCATAACTGCCGCTCCCGCGCCATCTCCGAAGAGCACGCAGGTGGTCCGGTCTTCCCAGTTTACCCGGCTGGTGACGACTTCAGCGCCGCAAACCAGAATTTTCGCAGTGGGGTCGAGATTGATCAGTGCCCGGGCCACCTCTACAGCGTAGACAAAACCGGAACAGGCCGCAGAAAGGTCCATGGCTGCTCTGTTTTTGATACCCAGCCGCTCCATGAGCAGGCAGGATGTGGTGGGAACAGGCATATCGCCGGTGAAGGTGGCAATGATTACGTGGGTGAGCTCTTCCGCTTCCATGTCTGCTGCTTTAAGGGCTTTCAGAGATGCCTCATAAGCCAGATCCAGACATGTTTCGTTCTCAACAACATGGCGTTGTTTGATTCCGGTGCGGGTGGTTATCCATTCATCGTTGGTATCAACGAATTTTTCAAGGTCACTGTTTGTGTATAGTCGCTCAGGGACATGGAAACCAAGGCCCCTGATGTGTGAGAAAGTACTCATTACGCCATTCCTGTTTTAGGATGGAAAGGGAACGATTTTCCGGGTGAAATGCCGATGCTGTTATCAGGGGCGCAGGGATTCCGCACACTAGAGTTCGGGTGCGGTAATTTCCTTGTGCGCGGCCAGTCCTTCTTTTAGGTGCGCGACAGCATCGTTTTTGACAAAGGTGGCAGCCATTTCAATGGCTTTTTCCACTGCCCGGGAATCGGCTTTACCATGGCAGACAAGGACAATTCCTTTCAGTCCGAGAACCGGAGCTCCGCCGTATTCGGACTTATCTAACAGTCTGCTGAATCTTTTGAAAGCTTTCATTGCGAGCATGGCTCCCAGCTTGGAAACGATGTCACGCTTGAGTTCGCCTTTCAGCAGGCTGCCGAAACTGTGAGCCAGCCCTTCAGCCAGCTTGAGTGCCACGTTACCCACGAATCCGTCACAAACGGCAATATCGACATCACCGGTAAAAATATCGCGTCCTTCAATGTTGCCTACAAAATTCAGGGAAGAATTTTTGAGCATATCGTAGGTGGTCTTTACCAGTGAGTTGCCTTTGCCTTCCTCTTCACCGATGGTCAAAAGACCTATGCGGGGCTTTTCATAGCCCAGCACATCACGGGCCAGTACATCGGCCATGATGCCGAACTGGAAGAGGTGTTCTGGTTTGGAATCCACATTGGCCCCTACATCAAGCAGGACCATGGGCTTCTTTTCCGTGGGCAGAATTCCGGCCATACCCGGACGCAGGACACCCTTGATACGACCAATGGTGAACATGCCGCAGGCGACCGTGGCTCCGGAGTTACCGGCACTGACGACACCGTCGGCTTTGCCTTCCTTGACCAGTCTGCATGCAACTTGAATTGATGAGTCCTTCTTCTTACGCATAGCGTCAGCAGGCTTGTCTTCCATTGTGACAACCTGAGAAGCATGGACAATATCAATAACACATGATCCGGTATCAAGCTTTTCAAGCTCGGACCGGATCATGTGCTCATCACCTACCAGCGTAATCGGGAGTCCCGTTTTAGCGGCATTCACCGCTGCCGGAACAATAACCGAAAGGCCGTAATCGCCACCCATGGCGTCTACGGCAATACGGGGTATTATGTTAGGCATCTTCGGAATTGATTACCTGACGACCTTTATAAGTTCCGCAAGAAGAGCAAGCTCTGTGCGCGATGATAGGTTCACCGCATTCGCAGTATACTACGTTAGGGGTTGCTACGTGGTCGTGTGAACGACGCATGTTTCTGCGGGATTTGGATGTTTTCTTTTTCGGCTGTGCCATGACTATTCTCCTGAGAGTTATTTTTTAAAACCGGTCCATACGGACTGGAATTTAGTTCTTTATCTTAAGATTGCGGAAAACCGCAAGCCTTGGGTCTCCCTCTTTCTTTTCACAATCGCAATCGCCTTTATTAAGGTCGGCTCCGCACTTAGCGCACAAACCTTTGCAAGTCTTATTGCAAAGAGGCTTAATGGGCAGTGCCATTGCAAAATGTTCCCAGAGGAGGGCACCGATGTCGAGTTTTAAGCCTTCTTTGGTCTTTACAACAGGAGAGAGTTCATCATCCCCATCTTCTGAGACCTGCTCATATTCCTCGAAATCGGTAGAAATTTGGTGTTTGAAGTCTGCCGTACATCTATCACATGCAAATGTTACGGACCCGGAGGTACCTCCTCTGATCAGGCAGCCTTTATCCTGCGGAAGGACATAGACGTTAGAAATCAGAGGTGTGCCTGCGTTGACGGCCACCTTATACTGTTTCCATTTTTCAGACCAGAAGTTCTGGTCCTCAAAAACGAAATTTTCTCCCTCTTCAGGGAGGTCATTTAATGTAATCCATAGTTCAGACATATTTTTCCTCGCGGAAGGGTTTCCTATATGAGTTTTTTTTCTTATGTCAAGGAAAAAGAGCTTGCATTTTCCAGAGCGAGCGTTTAAATGATACCTCTTTTGTTCGGGCAGAGCAATTTCCCTTGCGGATATTCGCGCTTTCCGGCAATCTAAAAAAAGTGATTACCAATAAGGAGGTACAACATGTCCCAGGTATGCGATATATGCGGTAAAGGTCCTCAGACTGGCAACAACGTTTCCCATGCTCACAACAAGTCCAAGAGACGTTTCATGCCTAACCTGCAGAAAGTCCGCACTCAGCTTCCCAGCGGTGAAGTAAAAAGCATTAAAGCTTGTACTCGCTGCATCCGCTCCGGTGCTGTTATTAAGCCCGTAGCAAACAAAAAAGTAAGCTAGTTCTTATTTTTATTTTTCGCACGATCCGTCGTGTAAAAAGCCCCGGTCATATTTGTTTATGGCTGGGGCTTTTTTTGGGACTTTTGTTGAAATAATTATTCCGCAGCCCATTTCAGAGCTGCATCAAGCTCCTCAGCAGGATAAGTTTTAACTTCTCCACTAACTAGTATTCCAGCCACTTTGGTTCCCCATTCCACCCATGATGGCCCGCCGACAACAGCCAGTTTGTCAAAATCATTGCGGTGGGCGAATCCGAATTTAGTATCTTCCCACATGGCTTTTAAGTCCCAGCCTTTGAAATTTTCATCCATATAGAGCAAACATCTGCATTTGCCGTGCTCAGTAATTGTTTTTTGAAGGGCCGGAATCCAGATCTCGGTATAATCTTCGCTGGAAACCTTGCCTGTGGCGGTTACGGCCAGCATTGGACCGCTGCTTTCTTTCATGATGGTGATCATTTTTTTTCTCCTTAAGGTCAAAGTTAAGGGCTAGCAAAGAGTAGAGATTGGTACATAATTAACATGAAGCTCAAAAAAAGGGGGAAATTTCGATTAAGAAATTTCCCCTTGGATAGTAGTTTTCATGAATTTTAATTTAAACTGGCTCAAATACCTGCTTCCTGAACACCGACCTCTCACGCAACATCATTACAATCAATAAAGCCGCACCAGCTACATGAAGCCTCATGTCAGGCCAGAGCAGTAGTGTTGCAGTGCCCGCGTAGAGCAACCGTTGACCTATATTCAAAGCATAAGTGTTGAACCCTTCAAAGAATACCGCAAAGCAGAATAATCCCGCAGTGGCGGTGATTACGGTCTCGGCAACCTGCCAGAGCGGCCCTTCAAAAAGAATCGGGGTGTAGCAGAAAAGCAGGGGGATGATGTACAGTCCCTTGGCTATTTTCCACGACTCAAAACCTGTTTCCAACGGCTTCGACCCCGATATGCCCGAAGCACTGTAAGCAGCAAGGCAGACCGGCGGGGTCACGTTGGCATCCTGAGAGTACCAGAAAATAAGCATATGGGCCGCGATGAGGCTTGTGCCGAGCATTTGCATGGCCGGGGCAGCAAGGACCGCCAGAACGATGTAGGATGCGGTTACAGGCAGGCCCATGCCCAATACAAGGGATGCAATGGCAACCATGATGATGGTCAGCATCATGCTGTTTCCTGCGATCATGGTAATGAGCATGGAAAATTTGATACCCATGCCGACCATGAGCACCACGCCGACCACAATACCGGAACAGAGCAGGATAACCCCGGTGGTGACCATATTCTGACCGCCGGAAGCAAGGGCATCCATGATATCACGCCCTGACATGCGGGTTTTGGGATTGAGCCAGCTTGATACTACAATTGCTGCAATGCCGCCGCAGGCAGCAAATGTGGGAGTAAAGCCGTACATGAGCAGCCCCATGAGTGCGCCAATGGGAATGAAGAAATTCCAGCCTTCTTTCATGACTTCGCCGATGCGGGGGATGTCTTCTTCGGGAATGGGTTTGATGCCCAGCTTTTTGGCCCTTAAATGAACGAAAAAAGCCACGCTGACAAAATACATGATCGCCGGAATGAGGGCCACGCCGACAATGGTCAGGTAAGGAATCTGGGTCCACTGGCTCATGATGAATGCGCCTGCGCCCATGATGGGCGGCATGAGCTGACCGCCTGTGGAGGTTGCCGCTTCCACACCCCCGGCAAATTTGCTGGGGAATCCGGTTTTTTTCATCATGGGAATGGTTATGGACCCTGTGCCTACAGTATTTGCCACCGCGCTGCCGGAAACCGATCCCATAAAGCCGGAAGCAAATACAGCCATTTTGGCTGGACCACCAATAGTCCTGCCCATACTTGCCATAGCCAGCTTAATGATGAATTCCCCGGCTCCTGATTTAATCAGGAATGATGCAAAGAGCACGAACAGGAATACAAATGTACTTGATATAGTGGCAATGGTCCCGAATATGCCGTCCGGCGCAAAGTACATGCGGTAAAGCATGCGCTGAATGGTCACGCCCGGAAAATGCCAGAGTCCATCCAGATACTGCCCGCCGCCTAGTCCGTAGAACAAAAATATTGCAGCCAGACAGGGGATAAGCAGTCCGGTAGTTCGTCGGGTTATTTCCATGAGCAGTACAATCGCTAATCCCGCTGCAATGAGGTCTGCCATGATCGGCACTTCATTACGCATGTGCAGGGCATCTTCGAAAAATACGAGATATAGACCTGTTGCAAATGACAGAATTGCCAGAAAAGAGTCAATTGGCAGAGTCTCACGGGCGTGCCGTTTGAGCAGGGGATATTGCAGGAATCCGATAAAGAGCATGAAAGAATAATGAACAGCGTTACGCTGAATTTCCGGCATGATGCCGATGGTATTGACCCAGAGATGGAAAAGGGAACAGATAATGCCCGTGGCATAAAGTAATTTGGCAGTGTTGCCCTCGATTACTCGTTTAATCGCAAGGGTCTCACCGTCTGAATTTTTTTTGACTGCCGGCTTTTTAGAAATATTGTCGGCCATAAATAGTCCTTGGAAATTTGATGCGCTACGCGCTTTTAGATGAATTGATTTTGCCTCCGGCGGCCAGAGAAACTTTTAATAGGGCTTCACCGTTGTGGATTATGAAATTTTCGTTATGCGGACAGATTAAAATTATTAAAAAAGTTTGGGATTCTTAAACCCTTTTCAAAGGGTTTAAGGCCCCCGGCAGGGTTTCCCGAATGGGCCGCCGGAGGCTATACTGGCATTATTTAATCACACCGACTTCGCGGTAGAATTTTTCAGCACCGGGATGCAGGGGCGCGGGCAACCCTGCTGTGGCGCGTTCCAGCGACATGGCTTTGGTTGCTTTGTGGATATTATTCAGGAAGGGCAGGTTTTCGAATATTGTTTTGGTGATTTTGTAGACTACTTCGTCGGGCAGATCAGCACGACAGGCCAGAAAGTTGGGCTGGGCGATAGTTCTGATTTCTTTGTCCTGAGAAGGATAGGTCTTTGCAGGGATTACGTAACGGCTCCAGATGGGGTATTCCTTCTGGATTTTTGCAAGCTGCGCATCGGTGAATTCAAGCACGGTAACATCATTCGCTCCAAGCTGAGCGTAGAGCTGGGTGATGGCTGCTGCGGGGGGGCCTGCGGGAATGTTTGCTCCGGAAATACGTCCGTCCATCATAGCCTGTGCGGAAGGAGTGTAGCCGAGGAATTCAAGAACGAGATCCTTTTTTACATCTACACCCATAATTCTGAGTAGAGTGCGCCCTGAACCTTCGGTGCCGCTACCGCGTTTGCCGATGGAAAATTTTTTGTCCAGAGTTTTGAGATCGGAAATATCGCCATTTTTTACGTACTTGTTGAGCAGGGGGAAATGCTCAACATTCTCCCAGAGCATGGTGATTGAGCGGAAATCTTTGAATGCCTTGCCCTTGTACGGACCTTCGCCCTTGTATGCGTTAAGGCCGAAGAGTGCCTGAAGAATGGCGAGGTCTGCTTCTTTGTTCTTGAGCATCTGCACGTTTTCACCGGACCCGGCAGAGTTGATGGCTGTGGCGGTGATTTTGTCTGCTTTGGCGAGTTTGATGCTGACCAGTGTTCCGATGGCAACGCCCACAGGGTAGTATGTTCCACCGGTGGTAGCGGTGGCGATGATCAGGTTTTTGTCACTTGCTTGTGAAGGGGCGGCAGCAAAGGTCAGACAGAGCATACAGGCCAAAACTAGGCATGATAGTCTTTTAAGCATTCTTTCTCCGGGGTTGGGCGTTATCTGGTAGGAGTGTAATTGTGTAGATCGCTGGATTATGGAGTGTATAGTACAGAATGAATAAAAGATCCAGATTGGAGAAAAAATGCGCTTTACAATGATTTAGTACACTTGCTTCGTAAGAAGAATGTTATTGTAGGTGTTGATTGTTGTATTGTATCAGCTGATCGCCTGATAAAATGTAGAGTTGTGTGATTTGTTTTGGCGTGCCGAACTGCTGTTAACACAGTCCGGCAGCATATCCATCAGATCGGGGATCACACCCGGCACAGAGCGTTCCTTTGTCCGAATCGCGCACTATTATTTGTCCCCGCCCGAAAAGGGTGCGGTTGTATCCGCTTCGTATTTCAATATCATGCCCCATGGCGGAAAGTTTATCTATGGTATCGCTGGGCAGGCCTTCCTCAAGGCATATATTACTGCCAGCTTCGCCCGGTTCAATGCAGAATCGCAGTCTGTTCAATGCTTCCTGCGGATCGTCCCCGTCATCAAGCATGGCCGATATTACTTGCATGTGTCCTTGCGGTTGCATGAATCCGCCCATGACTCCGAAGGTTGAGTGCAGGGTTTTATCTCCGCGCAGACAGATTCCGGGAATGATCGTATGGTAGCTGCGCTTGCCGCCTGCAAGTACATTGGGATGGGCCGGATCGAGAGAAAAGTTGTGCCCTCGGTTTTGCAAGGGGAATCCCAGTTCATCAGGCACGATTCCGGTACCGAAACCCATGTAGTTGGAATTGACCATGGAGCAGCCGTTACCATCCTTATCTACAACGCAGAAATATACTGTATCAGATGAATTGACCGGAACCCCTGATTTAGCTTCCGGGTTGGTCCGGTCCGGGATAATTTGACTGGCTCTTTTGGCTCCATAAGCTGGTGAAAGAAGCTCTTGGAGCGGTGGCAAGTAATGCTGCGGGTCAGCCACATGCTGGCGGGCATCGGCAAATCCCAGCCGCATAGCTTCGATGAGATGGTGCATGCGTTTTGCTGAATAGGGTGAACCCAGTCCGGCTACATCAATATCCGCAAGGGTATTCAGGGCCAGCAGGGCCGCTAAACCTTGCCCGTTGGGCGGGCATTCGTGAATTTCATAACCACGGTAATTAATGCTGATGGATTCCTGAAAAAGGGAGCAATGGTCAGCCATATCGTTGCGGGTGATAAAGCCGCCGTTGTTGCGGATAATTTTAATGATTCTTTCAGCAATATCACCTTGGTAAAATGATTTTTTTGCTTCAGTAGGCGTACAATCGGCAAGGCGGGCAAGAGTCAATCCCAGATTGCGGTTAAGCATGACTTCACCGCAACGGGGTGCTTTATTGTCTAGAAGCAGCTGTTCTCCGCCGGGACTTTTTAGCAAAATTTCGGTTCCTTCGCTCCATAATTGAGCGGTGACCGGGCTAACCGGGAAACCTTGCATGGCGTAGCGGATTGCCGGACTAAGAATTTTGGAAAGGTTGAGACTTCCGTGCTGTTCCACTAGATCGGCCCAGAGGGCGAGGGCACCGGGAACGTTGACGGTCATGGCGTGGCGTAGGGGGAGTTCTCCGAAGATGCCCATGGCTGTGATTTTTTCCAATGAAATATCCTGCGCGGATTTACCGGAGCCGTTCAGGGCGGACACTGTTTTATCATCTGCATCGTAATAGAGCGCGAATGCATCACCACCCAAACCTGTACTGCACGGCTCAACCACGGCAAGGGCTGCTGCTACAGCAATGGCTGCGTCTGCCGCATTACCGCCTGCTCTAAGGATTTCCAGTCCTGCTTCGGTCGCCAGCGGCTGGCTTGAAGCTACCATGCCCTTGGTTGCGTAAACCGGGGAGCGACGCGAATTGAAAGTGAATTCAGGGAGGTTGTGACTTGAAGTTTCATAAGGGGACATTGAAGCTGCTCCGGTTGCGTTGTTGACATTTTGGGCAATGTTAGAAGCAATCGCAGGTAAAAGGCAATAGCTGCGCAGCATGTGCGTTTTTATGCATCTATTGTGGGTGATAAAGAGTTGTGTCAATTATGATGTACTTGCGATCCTGATTGCTTTTATCTGTTGATATGACTATTGTTATACCATGTTTACATGTGTTCGTGTTTTTGGGTTGGTGTGTTGTCTTTTTTTCAGCACTGTCTATGCTCATGCTTCCAGCTTGAAAATAATGGCGGAAGAATACCCCCCGTATAGTTATCAGATTGATAGTGAAGGCAAGGGTATTTTTATTGATCTTGTGCAGCTGATTCAGGCAAAGCTTGGGGAGAAGCCATCTGAAATAACGTTTTATCCGTGGGCTCGAGGCTATAAGATGTTGGAGTCCGGGGTCGGGGATATACTTTTTCCCATGTGCATGACTTCCGAACGGTCAGCACAATTCAAATTTGTTGGGCCTGTTTTCTGGGATGATATATATTTCTATCGGAAAAAAGGTAGCGGTATTGATATAAAACGAATTGATGATGCCAGAAAGGTAGGTAAAATAGCAGTAACCAGATCCGACGTTTTTCATCAGAATTTGGTCAGCATGGGTTATACCAACCTTGATGTAAGTTCATCCCAGAAATGTGATTTCTTGAAGTTGATCAGGGGCAGAGTTGATCTTGTTCCCATGGGCAGGAAGGCTATTTCTTATTTTTTTAAGCGTAATCCTGAGCTTGATTTTAGTCAGCTTGAGCGGGTCGGTCCGCCTATATTTTTTACCACCAATTATTTAGCTTTTGCATTGAACACCCCTGATGAGGTTGTGCAGAAATGGCAGGTCGCTTTGGATGAGCTGAAGAGAGAAGGGGAATGGCTGAAAATTGTAGACAAATATTTTCCGCCTGATTCAGTTCATTAAGTTGATATTTCAGGGCTATTATTTGCTTTTTTTGTTGGGATGACCTATGAAGTTATTATGAAAATTCTAGCTGCTCTTGTTCTTGCTGCTTTCATTCTAAGCTCTTCTGCATTTGTCCGTGCTTCCGATTTTCATGTTATGACCGAACATTATCCTCCGTACAGTTACCTTGAGAATGGCAAACCAACAGGTCTTTTTGTTGAATTGTTTCGAATGATTGAAGATAAACTCGGTCAACCTTCAGCCAAGATTTATTTTTATCCTTGGGCCAGAGCTTATATAACGTTGAAGAAGAACCGCGGTGAGGTTCTTTTTCCCATGGCGTTGAACGAGGATAGAAAAAAATTATTTAAGTTTGTCGGGCCAGTTTTTTTGACTGACATCTATTTTTACAAAAAGAAAGGAAGTCCTCTCCGGCTTAGCAGGGTTGAGGATGCGAAAAAAATAGGTAGGATTGGAGTTACGAGAGACGATCTTTTTCATCATAAACTTGCAAATATGGGTTTTACTAACTTAGATGTTAGCACTTCTCAGCGGTCTGATTTCTTCAAGGTCCAGCGGGAAAGGGTCGATTTTGTTCCTATGGGAGAAAGAACTATTGGTCCTTTTTTAAAAGGGATACCGGAACTTGATACAGACGATTTCGAGCAGGTGGGGCCGGTTCTTTTTGAGTCTTCCGCCTACATTGCGTTTTCTTCTACCACCCCTGATTCTGTGATCCGCAAGTGGCAGATGGCTCTGGATGAGTTAAAGGAGGAAGGGGAGTGGGTGAGAGTTTTAGATAAGTATTTCCCGCCTGATCAAGTTCATTAGGTGATGTTTCAGAATATAAAAAAGCTTCGTATATCGGCAAGATATACGAAGCTTTTTTTTAATGTATTTTGAGTGAGTCTTACGAATATTTTCAATTATACCAGGCTTGCAGCGCGGTTCATGCGGGCAACGGTCTCGTCTTTGCCCAGCACGAGCATGAGGTCGTAAAGTCCGCCGGGGGACTGGGTGCGGCCGCAGAGTGCGAGGCGCACGGGCTGACCGATGGCCTTGAACTTAAGTTCTTTCTCTTCAAGAAAGCCTTTGCATACAGCTTCAAGGGAATCGTGGCTGAACTCTTCGTCAGCTTCGATGCGAGTGGTCAGCTCCTTGAGGATTTCCACTGCTTCGGGCTTGAAGACTTTGGCAACAGCCTTTTCGTCATACTCCAGTACTGCGCTGTCCACGAGGAAGAAATCACACATATCGGCCATTTCTTTGTAATTGGTGGAGCGGGGCTGAAGCAGAGGGATTATCTTTTCAAGATATGCATCTTCGGCTTCAACGCCTTCGGGCAGGAAGGAACGCATGCCGGAGATCAGGTCCGCAGGAGCCTTGGCTTTGATATACTCGCTGTTTACCCAGTCCAGCTTCTTGGTATCGAATACAGACGGGGAATTGCCGAGATGATCGGTGTTGAAAAGCTCGATCAATTCTTCACGGGAGAAAATTTCCTGATCGCCGTGAGACCAGCCCAGACGAACAAGGTAGTTGACCACAGCTTCGGGCAGGTAACCCATTTTTTCGTATTCCATAACGGAAAGCGCGCCGTGACGTTTGGAAAGTTTTTTCTTGTCCGGACCGAGGATCATGGGCACATGACCGAATTTAGGTACATCCCAACCGAGAGCTTGGTAAATCTGGATCTGGCGCGGGGTGTTGTTGACGTGATCATCTCCGCGCAGAACGCTGGTAACACCCATGGTGTGGTCGTCCACTACAACTGCGAGGTTGTAGGTGGGAGAGCCGTCGCTGCGGCGCAGGATCATATCATCCATTTCACCGTTTTCCACGCTGATGGGTCCTTTGATCATGTCGGTGAAATTGGTACGGCCTTCGAGGGGGGCTTTGAAGCGTACTACCCTGTTCTCGCCGGGACCGATATTTTTCTCGCGGCAGGAACCGTCATATTTGGGCTTGCGTTTTTCCTTCATGGCCTTCTCGCGCATGGCGTCTACCTGTTCGGAAGTACAGTCGCACCAATAGGCTTTACCTTCTTCCAGAAGCTGGTCGATGTATCCGTTGTAAAGGTCGAAGCGATCACTCTGGTAAACGGGATCTTCGTTCCAGTCCATGCCCAGCCATTTCATGGAGTCAAGAATGGCGTCGGTGTATTCCTGCTTGGAACGTTCACGGTCGGTGTCTTCGATGCGCAGCACAAAGTCTCCGCCGTCGTGCTTGGCAAGAAGCCATGCGAAAAGTGCGGTGCGTGCTCCACCGATGTGCAGATGTCCGGTGGGACTGGGGGCAAAACGGGTTACGGTCTTAGCCATGATGGTTGTCTCCTGAAATATAGTATGCCTCCGGCGGCCCTGCCGGGGGCCTCAAGCCCTTTTGGGAAAAGGGTTTGAGAATCCCAAAACTTCTTATTAGGGCTTCGCCGTTGTGGCTGGTAAATTGTGCGGGAAAAAACGTAAAAAATCCGCCATCAAGGGCGGTATTATCAACTGAGCCAAAAGGCCCAGTACTGTTTAATTTGCCAATCGGCCGGAGTTGCCTCCGACCAGAAAGATTCTATTCAGCAGGCTCTACGCCTTTGAGTTCGGGAAGCTCCTTGAGCAGGGTCCGCTCGATGGCGTTTCTCAAGGTGATCTGGGACATGGGGCAACCCTTGCAGGCTCCCTGCAAACGTACTTTGGCAATGCCTTTGTCAGTTACCTCTACGAGTTCTACGTTACCGCCGTCAGCCTGAAGAAAGGGTCTGACCTTGTCAAGAGCGGCTTCGACTTTATCGTGCATGGTAAATCCTCCGTTTGGTATGCCCGCTCAAGTACTTTCTTTAAAGGACCTTGTCAAACCCGTGAGTGCCCGTTCACACTGTGTCGAAGTGATAAGTTTATGGGTGTATGTAAGATAATCAGTTTTTATTTTGAGTGAGTCTTTTAAGCAGTCATATTTTTCAGGATGGCAAATGCGTCATCCAGAACCGGAGCCAGTGCAGCGTCAAGCTCCCGTAACTTTTCAGGAGTCAGTCCGTTTTTTTCCCATCTTTCATTGTTCACATTGCGGATGAAGAAATCTCCGCTTCCCCCGATTCCCATGGTCTTGGCGATGATATTCGCGAAATAGACATAAAGCGCTTCCGGTGATTTGGCTGCTTTGGTGGGATTGTGGTGGTTGAGTACTGCGCTGACTAATGAAAAAGGCAGGTTCCACTTACGCAGCAGCATGCTGCCAAGTTCGGCGTGGTCAAATCCGGTAACGACCCGCTCGGCCTTGAACATGAGGGCCTTCTTGTTGCGTGAAATGGCAGTGGCCGCAATTGCCTGCTTAGGCAGAGCCATCATTAATACCGGGCGGCCTATGTCGTGCAGCAGTCCGGCAACAAAGCATTTTTCCGGAGTGCCCTGTTTGAAAGTCTTGGAAAGTTGGCTGGCTATGATTCCGCAGGCGAAGCTGTGCCGCCAGAAAAGTTCCAGATCAATGATATCAGCCGGTAAACCTTTGAACATATCCATGACTGATGTTCCCATGGCAAGGGTGGACAGCTGGTTGGTTCCGACCACAGCCACAGCCCTTGAAATGGTATCGATTTGAGCGGGAAAACTGTAAAAAGCGCTATTGACCATGCGCAGCAGAAAGGCTGATAGGGCTGTGTCCCTTGATATGACTTTTGCCAGATCGGAAGCAGAACTTGCCGGATCATTGATGGTCTGACGCATTTCAATGAAAACTTGCGGCAGGGAAGGCAGTTTGATCTCGGTGCGCATAAGCGATATCGGGTCCACCTGATCGAACTTTTCTTTAGGCATGGGCAGTTCAGGCTGCGGTTTGTAAAGTTCCGGGCTCTCCATGAGGTCACGGGTAACATGGGCTAGACCCAGTTCGAAAAGTGTAGCCACGACTGGCTGTTCCCGGTCGGTACGGGTAAAACGGTCCTCCATCAATGCACTAGCCTTTTGCATGATCTCTTCAGGGACGGGTGTGTGTTCAGTCATGGTCAGCCGCCTTGGATTTCTTTGAATTTCTTGGTTTTATAATATATTAAAAGAAGTACGAGGGGAAGCTCTCAGCGTAGAAAATAACAAGGCCTCCAGGAAGATTATCCAGGAGGCCTTGTTTGTTTTGCTATAAGCTGCGTTGCTTATTTCAGCCAGGAATCAACCTGAGCTTTGTTTTCCTTAATGAAACGCTTGGCGTTGTCATAAGGATCGGCTCCCTTTTCCTGATTCCAAGCCATAACCATTTGCATCTGGTTTGCGTCTTTCCATGCAAATTTGTTGAGGAAGGCATAGACTTCAGGCATATCCTTATCCAGTCCTTTGCGTACGACTGTGTTGATGGTTTCGGATTCGCCGAGAACCTTCTTGGGGTCATCGAGATATTTGAGGTCCCAGCGGCCAAACATCCAGTGTGGGGACCATGCGGTAACAGCAATCCATTCTTTGTTCTTGATTGCGTCGCCCAGTGCAGCGGTCATGGTTGCGCCGGAGCCTTCCATGATCTCGAATTTGTCAAGGTTGTATTTTTTAATGGCTTCCTCGGAAAGCATCATGATGCCTGCGCCGGGGTCAATGCCGATGATTTTGTCGTCAAATTTGTCTGCGTATTTGTTGAGGTCCGCAATGGACTCCGCAGTAACGTAGGAGGGAACAGCCCAGCCTAGTCTTGCGCCAGTTACGTTAGGGCCGAGATTAACAACGTCTTTTTGGAGACGTTTAAGGTATTCGGCGTGGGTCGCGGGCAGCCATGCAGCAGCCATACCGTCAACATCACCGGAAGCAACGCCCTGCCACATGACAGCTGCTGCAACAGGAATAACTTCGCATTCGTAGCCCAAGCGTTCTTCAATAACCGCTTTAAGCACGTTGGTGGTTGCTGTAGCGCAATCCCACTCTACGTAAGCCAGTTTGACCTTCTTTTTGTCGCCTGCGAAAGAGGGCACGGCAAAAGCCGCAACAAGCAGGGCCGCGAGAATTAAAGTTAGCACCTTTTTCATTGTAGTCTCCCGATAAAGTTTCGGCTCCGGCTATTTTTTGCCAGACCCAATGTTCTGAAGTACGCGGTCCATGATCATGGCCACGATGACGATTCCGATTCCTGCCTCGAACCCCTTGCCCATCTGCAATCTCTGGATTGCTTTCCAGACTTCTCCGCCAAGCCCCTTGGCTCCGATCATGGCGGCGATGACCACCATGGAGAGGGCCAACATGACTGTCTGGTTGACTCCGGCCATGATGGTCGGAGTGGCAATGGGAAGTTCGAGTTTAATGAGTCTCTGCCAGCGGTTGGAGCCGAATGCCTCGGCGCACTCCACCAGTTCTTCAGGTACCTGCTTGATTCCGAGGCAGGTCAGCCTGATGGACGGGGGCATGGCAAAGATGATTGTTGAAAAAATTGCAGCAACCTTGCCCAGCCCGAAAAACGGGATGGCCGGGATCAGGTATACGAAAGCCGGCATGGTCTGCATTACGTCAAGTACAGGCATGACTATTCGGTTAACATGTTTGTTCATTGCAGCCACAATGCCGATGGGGATTCCGATCATAAGTGCCAGCAGAGTGGATACAATAACCAGCGCAATGGTGCTGACCGTGGCCTTCCACAGTCCCATGTTCCAGATTAGCAGCAACCCGGCCGCAGCAAAAATAGTGGTTCTTTTGCTTTTGGTCAGCCGCAGGGTGATGGCCGCGATAATAATAATGAACATCCACGGGGGGCAGGCCCTCATGGCTCCTTCAACTACATCCAGACCGGCTTCAAGTACTGCGGAGAAGGCCTTGGTGGCGAATGAAAAGTGTTCCACCAGAAAATCAATCGACGATTCAATTACTTCCCCGACGGGAATGCGTGGGACATTCATTCTATTTACCTCCTCTTTCAGCGAGGGCACCGATAAGGGTGCCGCGGACAATGACACCTTTCAGTTTATTTTCAGAGTTGATGACCGGCAGGGGAAGCGTCCGGTCCTGCATGATGTTAAACAGTTCCTGTGCCGGGCAGTCTAGATCAACGGCCTGCAAGTCGGTATGCATAATGGTCTTGATGTCCTTGCCTCCAGCTTCCACGAGTTTGGCGCAGTCCGCGGCATTTAGCATGCCGATGAGCTTGTGCTTTTCGTCGAGGACAAAGAGGTTGGAGATGTTGTTTTTGCGCATTTTGCGCAGGGAAGCTCTGGGACCGTCGGTTTTTATATAGGCCACAGCGTCAATTTTTTTCATGACAGATTCAGCGGTAAGGACCTTGGTGATATCAACGTCCTCCACAAAGCGTCGAACGTATTCTGTGGCAGGTTCGGTGAGGATCTCTTCCGGTGTGCCTATCTGTACAATTTCACCGTCTTTCATGAGCACAATGCGGTCGCCGAGCTTAAGCGCTTCGTCGAGGTCATGGCTGATGAATACGATGGTTTTGTGCATGCGTTCTTGCAGGTTGATGAGTTCATCCTGCATGTCGCGGCGGATGAGCGGATCAAGTGCACTGAAAGCTTCGTCCATGAGCAGGATATCCGGGTCGAGAGCCAGCGCGCGGGCCAGTCCGACTCTTTGGCGCATGCCCCCGGAAAGCTGGTCCGGGTATGAATCTTCCCAGCCGCTGAGACCTACCAGTTCGAGGGCATCCATGGCCTTTTTCTTGCGGGTCTCAGGGTCTGTATCTGCTATTTCCAGTCCGTATTCAGTGTTTTTAAGGACCGTACGGTGCGGGAAAAGGGCGAAGTTCTGAAAAACCATGCCCAGTTTTTCAAGCCTGATTTTACGCAGTTTACTCATACTCAGGGTGGTGATGTCTTCCCCGTCAATGAATATTTTTCCGCCGGTGGGGTCAATTAGCCTGTTGATGCAGCGGACAAGGGTGGATTTTCCGCTACCGGAAAGACCCATGACCACAACTATCTCACCTTCTTCAACACCGAATGAAGCGTTGTTAACGCCCACACCGTGTTTGGTTTTTTCCATGATTTCATCTTTGGTAGACCCCTGTTCAAGCATCGGAATGATTTTCTTAGGGTTGTTACCGAAGATTTTATAGAGGTTTTCGACTCTGATTTTTTCCATGACTTCTCCGTTAAATAAAACTAAACACTGTCCTCCCGTTTTAAGGAGGGCAGTAGAAAACTAATTGGAAGTTGTGCTGATGAGAGAAAGAGAGAAGAGGAGGGGGATTTTTTCCGGGGCGGAATTAGGGTTGATTTCCTGAACGGGCGTACCGGTCGGTTTTATGTAGTATTTTTGTTTAAGATGCATTTTTCTATGCAGTATGGCTTTGTTGTAGTTGTGTTTGATGTTGTTTTTGAAAAGTATGGTTTTTGCATTGGCAAAGTACAGTTTGTATAAGCTGCTTTTTGATGAAGTAAAAACTCACTTCTGCCTAATTTTGTGACTGCGTTAAAAAGGATTAAACAGTCTCTGTGTCGGGTTCAAAAATTATTGAACTCGAATTTTAAGGGTAGATAAAATATACGCTTGTGTCAAATAAGATTGATTTTTGTTTGGATTGATTGGGCCTTGTGCCCTTTTAGCAATGAAAGTGAGCTGAAGTGAGCTCAGAATAGATTGCAGAGGGTGATGGAATGAGAATGGAGAGAATCGGGAATAATTGCTCCAGCTTATAAAAAAGCCCGGAAACAAGACGTTTCCGGGCCTGATTGATTGGCTTTAGGGATTGGTTATCGACGGGTTAGTCCGTACTTTTTTAATTTGTACTGTAAGGTCCTGCGGCTGATGCCCAGTGCATCAGCTGTCCGTTCCCGGTGATGTTGGTTGGCTTCAAGGGCGGTGATTAAAGCCTGACGCTCCGCATCATCAAGGGTCGTAGTGCCCGGAGGTGTTGCGGGAGCTGATTGTTGAGCCTGTTGCTGCGCCTGTGTCAGTGCGGTTGGTTCCGGTATTGTCCGCCGGGGTGTGGGGTTTTGTACTTGCGGGGGCAGCAGTTCCGGGCCGAGTACTTCGCTGCGACTGAGGATGATGGCCCGTTCCAACACATTTTCCAGTTCACGGACGTTTCCGGGCCAGTCATATCGGCCCAGCGCATCCAGAAAAGAAGGGCTGACCGAACGCACTTTTTTGTTGTTCTTGCGGCCCAGTTTCTCCAGCAGGTAGGCTATCAGAGAAGGCAGGTCCCCCACGCGGTCACGCAGGGGCGGAATGCTAATTTCAAGGACACTCAGTCGATAATAGAGGTCCTCGCGGAAATTTCCTTTTTCCACTTCCAGCTTCAGGTCTCGGTTGGTGGCAGCAATGATGCGCACGTCCGTTTCCACCGGGGAAACACTGCCCAGCGGTTCGACCACCTTTTCCTGTAAGGCCCGCAGAATCTTTGCTTGCAGCACCGGGTCCATTTCCCCGATTTCGTCAAGAAAAAGGGTTCCGCCGGAAGCGAGTTGGAACCGTCCGGGTTTGTTCGCATTGGCTCCGGTAAAGGCTCCTTTCATGTAGCCGAAAAGTTCACTTTCCAGTAGGTCGGCCGGAAGGGCTGCGCAGTTGACTTTGATTAAGGGTTTGTCCGCCCGCTGGCTGGCCCGGTGCAGACCTTCGGCCACAAGTTCCTTACCGGTTCCTGATTCACCAAGCACAAGGATGGTGGCTTCAGATGGCCCGGCCTGTTCAATGAGGTCTTTCACATGGAGCATGCCCTGTGAACTGCCGATCATTTCTTCCGTGGCCCCGGCAGCGGACTTAAGTTTTTCATTTTCATCCACCAGTCGGGAATAATCAAGGGCCTTAGCCATGACCGCCTTTAGTTCTTCATTGTCTGCGGGCTTGGTCAGGTAGTCGAAGGCACCATGTTTCATGGCTATTACTGCGGAGTTCACATTACCGTATGCCGTAAGCATGATCACCGGCAGTCCGGGCATGACGCTGTTTAATTCTCCCAGCAGGGCCATGCCGTCCATGCCCTCCATGCGCATATCGATCAAGGCTGCGTTCAAGGTCAGGCCGGGAAGCATCTCAAGAGCCTGCTCGCCGGACTGGGCTTCATGCACGTTCCAGCCGTCACCTTCGAGCACAGCCCGAATGAGCATGCGCAGCGACGGTTCATCGTCAACTATGAGTACGTTTTTTCCTATGGCATTCATTATTCAGATCCTTCGTCACGCGGCTTTGGAAAGAAGAGTTTTACGCAGGTCCCATCCAGTGGTCCGGGCCTGTCCGGTGCGGAAATGGTTACCCGTCCGTTGTGTCCGCGCATGATTGTATTGACAATGGCAAGCCCTAAACCGGTTCCTTTGGGCTTGTCGGTGAAAAATGGTTCAAGAGCGTGTTTGCGTATATCATCAGGCATCCCCGGACCGTTGTCACAGACGCTGACCCAGACCCCGTTTTCGGTGGTTTCGGCAATGATCGATATCTTGCCGTTCTTATCGGGGACCGCATCAAGGCTGTTGACCAGCAGATTTAACAGTACCTGCCGGATTCCGTCCGGGTCGGCATATACGTGCTCGGTATGCAGTTCACTGTGCAACTTGGTGCCTTTGTGCTCAAGGTCAAAGCCCATTAGGGTCTGCATGGATTCGCAGATTTTGCGCAAGTTAAGGGACTCTGGATTAAGCTCATGGGGTTTGGACAGGTAAAGCAGGTCGGTGACAACTCTGTTTAAGCGGTCTGCTTCAGTAAGCATGGTTGTGGCGTAGGTTCCGTAAGGCTGTTCATCCTTGAATTTATCCGCAAAGAGCTGGGCGAATCCGCGCAGAGAACTTAGTGGATTGCGGATTTCATGGGCCACTCCGGCAGCCAGAGAACCGATGGAAGCCAGTCTACGTGCTTCGTAAAGATCTTCTTCCAGTCCCGCGATGTCGGTGCGGTCACGGATGATGATCATGGTCCGTTGTTCTTTCCTGCTTTCAAAGTAGGGGAAGAGAATCAGCTCAAGGTTCTTGCCGCCCAGTCGAACATGCTCCCATATTACATCTTCCCGTTTGAAATCCTGTAGGGATTCGTAATAGAAATCATTCCAGTTTTTGCCTACCAGAACTTCATCCGTCGGGCTTTGCAGAAGTTTATGCGCCGAACCGTTAGCTGACAGAATGGCTCCCTGCGGGGAGAGGGTCAGCAGTCCGTCGGGCATGTTGTCCAGCAGGTTGGCTTGGAACCGTTCCAGTCGGGTCAGCTTTTTACCTTCTTCGCGACGTTGAAAATAGGCCACAGCCAGCAGCCAGAGGACCAGTCCGGCCAGAAAGATATATCCGGTCTGTAAAAGGGCGGCTCTGCGGTACTGGTTGAACTGGCGTAAATGTTTTTCCGCGCTGAGGCCCAGCAGCAGATATGTTTCCCGGTTTTGCGGGGGCATAAACCCGCGTTTCTTGTGGCCGTACAGCCGTTGCAGAACAGGCTGGCCCACGGTGCCGTAAAGCAGGGCCGCTTTCCCCTTGATCATGACCGGGGTGCTTGATTCCCGCATTTTGGTGATCATGTTGAATAGCCCGGAGGGCGGTGTGTATGTGGAATCGTCGTCTTTATTTTGTTCCACCACCAACATGGGTTTGTGGTCCGGTCCGTAGAGCGCGATGTATAGCAGGTCTCCCTGTGCAACCATTTCTCTGAACAATTCCCGTGCATCAGGGATCAATTCATCAGGCATGCGCCTGTTATGCATCCCCGGTGAGCGCATACGCCGTGCACCCTCCACCAACTGGATATCCAGACCGCGCGCAATGGAGCGTGCGGAGAGCAGCATGTGCTCGAATACTGTCTGGTGCATCTGGCGCAGGTTGTGCCAAGTAAGGTACAAACTTCCGGCCCCGAGGAGAATCAGGGCCAGAAGTGCCAGAGCAAGTGGCAGTTTATGCGATTTTTGTGAGCTTAATTCCATTTAGTCCGGTTCTGTTTACGGATTGAGCAAGGTGTTTATGGCACGCGGAGAGTCAAGACCAAGTGCACCTGCAATTTCCTTGATGGGGGTATCTTTGTCAATAACTACACCTTTTTCGCGCAGAATCCCTAAAGAAGTGTTCAGGTCCAGATTAAATTTCGCGCAATATTGTTCAAGACTCATACGCCCGATTCCGGTTCCGGCTCCCGCAGAGTGAGATTGTTCCTGCTTATTCGGAGCACTTTCGGTGTCTTTTTTCACGGAACTTTTTTTACCGGGTTGGTCTTTAAGGATGATTTCATGAACTTCCTTGGGAGTCAGGCCAGCCTTGTTGGCTATGGACTTGATGGGTTCCTTGGTGGATTCAAGTTCAATACCTGCATTTTTGATGGAGGCCGCAGCCTTCTCTAAATCAAGTCCCATACGTTTGCAGAAAATTTGCAGCGGGCTGAGTTCGGCATGCCCATAAGGGGGTATTCCGTATTTTGCTTCACCTCTGGCCTGAAAGTATTTGCTGAATTCCAGCACCTGCTTCATAGGCGGCAACTCAGCCAAGGTACCGAAGGTCACGAAAAGTGTGAGGATAAGGCTGATGTAAAATGCTGGGGATGTGAAATTTGCTTGCCCGGCCTTTTTCTTGAGGTAGGCGAGGATTGGCTTCCAATTCAGCCAGATGTGCAGAATGGAAACAACTAGAAAAAGCACTCCGGTGCAGATGTGGATGTCGCCCCATTGTTCTTTGCTCAGGCCGAGAAGAGTCCAGTCCGCCCAGTAGGCTACTCGTCCCTGAGGAACTATATAGAGGACTACGCTGGTGATAATCAGGACTATAAAAGAAAAAAAGCTGGTCAGGGATGTGATTTTTCTAAACATGTGATTCTCCTTTAATTTGCTCTGATATTAGTAACTTAAATAGCCCTGCAAGTGGAAGTAATTTTAATAAAAAAAAGGAGGACCAAGCAGTCCTCCTTTTTTATCCGTTTTCCTGTAATTAAGTGTAGATGAACGTTATTTAAAGGGTTTTAGGAACGTTGGCCCGGACATCCGCCAGCGGGGCAGTTACCCTGCCGATAGTTACCGCAGCCTCTGCCGCCCTTGCCGATTCCCTGCCCCATGGGGGGGAAGGTCAGGCCGGTTTCTTTTTCTATTTCGTCAGCCATTTTGCTGTGTTCGGCGTAAAGCTTATTTCGTACTTCGGTGAGTTCCTTTACCAGAGCATGGATGGTATCCTTGTCGGCTTTGCCGGACTCTACCAGAGCATTGAGTTCAGTGTGTTTTGCCCACTGATCGCTTTTCAGGGTCTGGAATGTGGATTCATATTTTTTGATGATGTCCTGCACCTGCTGTTGTTTCTCAGGTGTCAGTTGTTCATATGCAGCCCAGTTACCATTATGGTAGCCGGTACTCCGGTAACCGTTTCGTGCCATGGCGACAGAAGCTACTGCCAGAACCAGCACGACGATCAGCGGAATCAGAGTTTTTCTCTTCATATGATCTCCTGATGCGGTTAAAAGTTGTTGCCCTCTCAGGCTGGCATAAAGCATGTGGCGTGCCAAAGTTGAAAAGATAATGTAATAAGTGACTTAGCTATTTTGTGCAACTGGTGGTGTTAGTGTAAGTGCAAAATATATGTGCAGTTGATTGCACAAGAAGTGCACGCTCACCTGCTTTTTGCAGTGATTGGCCGTCTGCTTAGAAAGATCCAGATGCAAGGCGTGGATAGGGAGTGATGGTGCTTTATTAAAATAAAAAAGGAGGCCCGGGGAGGGGCCTCCTTATAACAGGGGGGAGGAGTGTTCTATTTCTATGCAGGGGATGATGGGATTATATATTTAGACTAAGAGTTCCAGTGCCCTCTGTGGTCATTGCCGTGTCTGTTCCCTTTGCGGGGACCGTCGTCATCAAAGCCGCGACCACCGAAACTGCCGCGTAATCCGCGCATGGGCATATCAATTCCTGTGGCTGTTTCAAGTTCTTCATTGACCTGCTTACGGAGGTCATAGCTTTTAGTTCTGAGTTCAACCATTTCCTTAACCAACTTGCTGATGGTTTTCTGGTCGGCCTTGCCGGAATCGACTAGTGCGTTCAGCTCGGTGCGTTTGGCCCACATTTTGGTTTTAATGGTCTGGAATTCGTCTTGGTGCTTCTGGAAGATGGCTTTTACTTCCTGCTGTTTTTCAGGGGTAAGCTGCTCGAAGATCTGGCGGGGACCGTTATGGTATCCATCGTGGTTGCCTTGGTGAAATCCGCCGCGGGCCATTGCTGTTCCGGCCATGGCCATTACCATAATTGCTACTACGGGAATCACGATTTTCTTTTTCATAGTTCTCTCCTTGGAGTGGTATGAGTTCTTGTTGCCTCGTAATTCCCTTAAAGCACAGCCCGTGCCATTTTCTGTAAGGTGTTAAACCTGTTGAATTTATGGTTAAATATCTACCCGCTTAGTCTGAAAATGGTTATGCAAAGACCTGCGCAAACATGCACATCTTGTGCAGAATTAATGTTAAAATGCACTTATAAAACTTAATGTTTCTAAAGAGTTCTGCCGTCTTCCAGTAAAATCGTATCCTTAGCCATGCTGGCGTGAATGCGCTCATGGGTGACCATGGCTATGGTCAGCCCTTCATCATTAAGATTTTGGAGGATTTCCATGATTTCATTGCCGGTTGCCTTATCCAGACTGCCGCATGGTTCGTCCGCAAATAATATGGAAGGAGATTTCACCAAAGCTCTTGCAATGGCTACACGCTGCTGTTCACCCCCGGAAAGCTGTCCCGGCAGGCGGTTTTCCTTGCCGCTTAGCCCTACCCGTTCAAGGCAGTTCAGGCCGTGCTCAAATGTTTCACGGCTGGCCGGACTGATACTGTCCAGAAAGGGTAGAAGCACATTTTCGTGGGCGGTCAGGTAAGGAAGCAGATGGTGGGACTGGAAGATGATGGAGAATTCCTCTTTCCTGAGCTTGTCGATCTCTGACCCGGACAGAGAAGTAATTTCGCGGTCTTTAAAGTAGACTGTTCCCTGTTCCGGGCGAAGCAGGCTGGAGATAACGCTCAGCAAAGTAGATTTACCGGACCCGGAGCGGCCGACAATGGAGGTGAATCCACCTTCGGGGATATTGATTGAAACATCGTCCAGTACAGTTACAGCTGTGGTCCCTTCACCGTAACTATGGGTAATTGATTCTGTTTTAAGCATGGTTGTCCTTACAGTGAAACAAGGGTTCTTGATGGATCAACGCGGGTGGCGCGAAGTGACGGGATAGTGGCTGAGAGAACAGCCAGTCCTGCAACAGCCAGAAAAGTGATTCCAAAGGCCAGCGGGTCAAAAGCTATTTCAGCTTCCCCCATATTCAGGTTCTTGAGAATTTCTCCACTGGCGAAGAAACCGCCCAGATAACCGAGAATTCCTGAGATACAACCCATGAGAAGTGCCTCAAGGCAGAATATGGAAAAGACCGATCCTGTGGAAAAGCCCAGTGAGCGCATGAGACCGATTTCGGTTTTGCGTTCATTCACTGCCGAAAATATGGAAAGTCCGATCATAAAGCAGGCGGTGAGCAGGATTACTCCGCTTACGGTCCAAGCCATTTGATTCACAAAGCCGATGGCGGACATGCGTTGCTTAACCACATGTTGCAGGGCTTTTACTTCCGCACTGGGGACAACCTTGACGATCTGCTGTACTATTTCATCAATGGGACAACCGGCGCATAAAGCGGCAACCTCAATAAAATGAACGGCTCCGGGCCGCCCCACACTGTTGCGCAGCAAGTCGATGTCCATGAAGATAACGTTATCGTCTTCGGTTCCGGTGGGGTCGAGGATTCCGGCGGTCAGGAGTTTATTTCCTTCTATCTCAAGTGTGTCTTCAGGTTTTATCCCCAGTTTATGGGCGGCATTGAAACCGAGCAGGATTTCATTTTGATTTTCCGGGAAGCGGCCCAGCGGGTACCAGTGTGTTTTGATACTCAATTCATCAGCCATGCTGACCCCGACAACCGCGACCTGCTGCCCTTTCACTTTAGAAATGGCGGCGAATTTGGGTGCAACAGCACTGAGTCTTTCCTTTAGTTCAATAGACCGGATCGATTTCAGTACCGGAGTTCCGTCCAGTTCATGAGATCCGTAGGCCACGTTGCCGAGGTCCAGACCGCCGTAGCTAACCGAAAGGGATTCGGTTTTCGGGGTGATCAGTATGTTGGCCCCGAATTTACTCATTTTTTCTTCAAGACTGTTACCCACGACCGTGGAAAGCAGCTGGATGGAAACCACGGACATGACTCCCACAGTGAATACCGCGCAAAGCAATATTGTGCGCAAGGGTCTGCGTCCAAGGTTGCGCAAAGGGATGGTGAAAAGGTTCATCTGTTGCGCTCCTTAGAAGTATATGGCTCCGGACCTGACTGCATCCAGAGAAATTACAAGCTTATCATCTTTGGTCTGTCTTTCAAGCGGTGATGGGTTGCAACCGCCTTTAACCACATTGATGCGCGTGGAATGAAAGCGCATGCCGCAGTTGTTGCAGACCATGAAATCTCCCTGCTGGGAATATCCTTTCTTAGAGCGGTAGCAGACATCACAGGCATCAAAAGCAGCCCTGATAATTCCGTCTTTGCTACGCACTACAAAGAAACGGATTTCTTTTCCGTCCAGATCTATTGAGTAGTAGTGTGCTTTCCCGTCATTTACTTCATTAATGGGAATGGTCAGTTCCTGCGGTCCTATCTCCATTCCTGCAAAGCCAGCTGAAGGCAGCAGCATGAATGCCAGCAGCAAAATCATTTTTTTCATGAAAACTTCTCCTTTTTAAAACTATACCGCAAAGGTATGCAATTAGTGTGCAAGGGTAGTTATTTCAATAAATAATGATTTTGATCAGTGAATTTATGAGATATGTGCAGGATTCTTGTGCAATTGAATTGCACAAGTTTTGAAGGGGGACTACTTTTCGTTAAGCCACTGGTGCATGCCGCAGCTTTTACACTCAGCACAACCGTCAGGCGGGCAGACTGGAGTCTTCTCGGCTTTTTGGAACCGTTGCCATTCTCGCCAGAGGTAAGACTTCTTTACGCCGGTATCGATGAAGTCCCAAGGCAGGGGAGCATCTTTATCAAGTTCTTCGTCAACAAATCGTTGAACATCGCCCTTGTAGAATTTTGAAGCTTTTTTCCAGCCGCCGTTTTCCGCAGCATAGCTGATGAATTCAGCAAGAGATTCGTCGCCCCGTGAAAGTATGCCCTGCAAACGGGCCTGAAAGGGGGAATCTCCTGAAAATGCCATGCCCTTGTATTTCTTGGTCAATCCCTTGATTTTGGAGAGTACATTTTTAAGTTCTTTTTCCGAAGGCATGGGTGCCCATTGTAGAGGTGTCCACGGTTTGGGGACAAGGCAACTGGCTCCGAAGGTGATGCGCATGAATTGCTTTTTCTTCTTGCCTTGCCCGCGCTTGCGGGCTTCATCCATTTTTTCGAGCATGAGGGCCAGTTCTTCGTAATCTTCTTCAGTCTCATCGGGCCAGCCCACGATAACGTAGACCCGCAAATGGTTGACTCCCTTGGCGGCGCAGAGTTCCACTGCGCGCAGGAAATCTTCTTCCTCAAGGTTTTTGCTGGCGGCATCACGTAACCTTTTACTGGCTCCTTCGAGGGCAAGGGTCACGGTGCGGACGCCTGAAGCGCGCAGGATATCCAGCAGTTCCTCGGTCAGCCCATCGGCGCGGACAGAAGAGAGGGAAAATTTGGTCTTACGTTTTTTGAGCCATTCAATGTAGGGGATCAGGTCCGGCCAGTCGGTGAGGGCAGTACCAACCAATCCCACTTTGGGCGGGTCGGCTAGTTCCACAATCTTTTTGAGCTGGTCGATGGATGCGTGCCGGGGCGGACGGTAAATGTATCCGGCGGCGCAGAATCGGCATCCGTAAGGACAGCCCCGGTTTACTTCCACAAGGAACATGTCCTTGAAGACCGCTTCCGGGCTGATGAAACAAGAGTATGCCGGTTCGCTGAGTAGGGGAACTCCGTGACCTTCAGCAACCGGTCCCGGAGGGAGTATGGCCCTGCGGACTTGACCTTTGGTCATACCGGGAACGTAGACGCCGTCCCGGTCTTTGATCAGGTCCAGAAATTCTTTTTTGCTTCCCCCGTCGTAAATATGCTGCTTCAGTTCGAGGCACAATTCTTTCAAACCCGCTTCAGCCTCGCCCACCCAGAAGAAATCAAAGAAGGGGGCAATCGGTGCGGGATTGAGGAAGGCCACCGGACCTCCGCCCATGACCAGCGGGAAGTCCGGGCGTTCCGCAGCTAATGGCGGAACGCCCGAATCTTTCAGCATCCGGACCAAGTGGAGGTATTCCTCCTCAAAGTTGACACTGAAACCGATCAGGGGAAACTCGGACAGTTCTTTGTCACTGTCCATGGAAACAGACGGTTTGCCCGGTTCGCCAAGAAAGAATCTTTCCACCGCAAGCTCCGCGTCCGGAGCAAGCAGACGATAGACAGCCTGCCAACCTAAGGTTGAGAGTGCAGACCCCTTCCGTCCGGCGAAAACAAGAGCCGTGGGCAGACGGCCTCCTGTTTCTTCAGGCGAGGGTTCTTCCTTTCCGTAATAGAAGAATTCATCAGTTACGGACATGGGTTATTCCCGGTGCGGACCGTTTGGCCCGTACTGTTTCCGGTATATGTTCATCGCAATCAGGATTAGTCTGCCTGCTTGCGGATGAAGGTCGGAACTTCAAAATCATCGTCATCGTGGAAGATGAATTCTTCTCCACCGGAGTTAGCTGCCTGTTTGGGCTTGAGCTGTACAGGTTCAGGATTTCCTGCCGCTTCAGTGGGCTTGCTTGCGGTGTGGCGCAGGTAAGCGGGAATGGAGCGGTCTTCTTCAGCATGGGCACTGCCCATCTGGCGTACGTTGGTGGCTTCCTTGTTTTTTGGAGCCATGCCTCTGGGAGTCAGGTTCGGACGCTGGGGCTGACCGAAAGACTGCTGCTCAACGGGCGGTGCCACGGGCTGTTCGCCTGCGGTGTCGATGCCGGTGGCAATAACTGTGATGCGCATTTCATCGCCAACTTCAGCATCGAAAACAGTACCGAAGAAGATCTGTGCTTCCTCGTGTGCTTCTTCATAGATGATGTTGGCTGCTTCGCTGACTTCATCAATGGTCATGTCAGGGGAGCAGGTGATGTTGATGAGTACACCTTTTGCGCCTTCAATGGAAACATCTTCGAGCAGCGGGCTGGTGATGGCTTTCATGGCTGCTTCACGGGCTCTGTTTTCGCCCCGTGCAATACCGGTACCCATAAGGGCGAGACCGGAGCTGGACATAACAGCCTGTACATCTGCGAAGTCAAGGTTGATCAGACCGTGAACGGTGATCAGGTCGGCAATACCTTTGACGCCGTAGTAGAGGACTTCATCAGCTTTTTTCAGCATTTCAGAGAAAGCTGCTTTTTTGGCGGCAAGCTGGAGCAGACGGTCATTGGGAATAGTGATGATGGAATCAACAACACTTTTGAGTTCCTCAATGCCTTTTTCGGCCTGCAACAGTCTGCGTTTGCCTTCGAAATAAAAAGGTTTGGTTACAACTGCAACAGTCAGCGCACCTGCTTCTTTTGCAATTTCTGCAATAACGGGTGCTGCGCCTGTTCCGGTTCCGCCACCCATACCGGCGGTTACGAAGACCATGTCGCAGTCGCTTACGAGTTCGCGAATCTGGTCAACGGATTCAAGGGCTGCATTTTTACCCACGTCGGGGTTGGCTCCTGCGCCGAGGCCTTTGGTCAGTTTGTCGCCGAGCTGGATTTTGTATTCGGCGAGGGACTTGTTGATGTCCTGTGCATCGGTGTTAGCCACGATAAAGCGCACACCGGAGAGTGCAGACTGAATCATATTGTTGATAGCGTTACCGCCACCACCACCACAACCGATAACCTTGATCTTTGCGTGACCGTCGTTTTCAATTTCCATGTAATCCATCATCATTTTGATTTCCCCTGTTAAACATTTTGCTGATAACTTTTCCGTGATCGGGGTCGGAAAAGAGCTTCATGCCTTGGTTCATCTGTATAGCCCGAGTTCCGGGCAATCGCCGACCTTCAACGGCGATACGTATCATTTACGCGATGTCAGTGAACCATTTTCGCATCCTGCCCAGAATGCGGTTGAAAACATTTTCGTCACGGATTCTGAAGACTTGCTCGGAGCTGCCTTCTTTTTCCGCGCCGTACATGAGCAGTCCCACTGCTGTGGCGTATTTGGGACTGTTGACAACATCCTTAAGGCCTCCCATGCCTGCGGGATAACCGATGCGGACCGGCAGATCGAAAATCTGCTCCGCCAGTTCTTGCATTCCATCCACGAGGGATGTTCCGCCGGTGAGCACTACCCCGGCTGCGATCATGTTCTTGTAGCCGCTGCGGACCAGTTCCTGATCCACAAGGGCCATGATTTCTTCACAGCGCGGTTCGCAGATTTCAGCCAGCACCCTCTTGGACATTTTGCGGTGATCACGGCCGCCTACGGAAGGCACGTCAATGGTCTCGTCAGTGGTGACCATATCGGTAAGCGCAGTTCCGTATTTGACTTTGATCTGTTCCGCAGACCCCATGGGCGTTCTCAGCCCGAATGCAATGTCGTTAGTCAGGTTGTTACCGCCTAGGGCGATAACAGAAGTATGTTTAATCGAATCATTGGCGAAGATTGCCAGATCAGTGGTACCACCTCCGATATCCACGATGGCAACGCCGATCTCCCTTTCCTCTTCGGAAAGTACGGCCTTGCTGGAAGCCAGTGATTCAAGAACGATGTCGGAAACGTCCAGTCCTGAGCGATGGCAGGAACGGATAATATTCTGTGCGGAAGTGACCGCGCCGGTGACGATGTGGACCTTAACTTCAAGGCGCACACCGGCCATGCCCAGCGGATCGGCAATGCCGCGCTGATCGTCAACAATGTATTCCTGCGGCAGGGTGTGGATCACTTCCCTGTCCAGCGGAATGGCTACAGCCTTGGCTGCATCGATAACCCGGTCTACATCCTTCTGGGTTACCTCGCCGCCTTTAACAGCGATTACGCCGTGGCTGTTGAAACCTTTGATGTGGCTGCCGGCGATGCCCGCATATACGGAGCGGATTTCGCAACCAGCCATGAGTTCAGCCTCTTCAAGAGCTTTCTTGATGGACTGAACTGTCTGCTCAATGTTGACCACCACGCCTTTGCGCAGTCCGGTGGACGGGGCTGTACCGATGCCGACTATGTCGACTCCGTCCGCGGTGGGTTCTCCCACAACCGCGCAGATCTTAGTGGTGCCGACATCTAGGCCGACGATCAGATCAGACTTGGACATAACTTTTTTCTCCTCATCATCCTTGTAAATTCGGGGTATTGCCAATTGCGGCAATCATTTCCCGGAACTGCGTTTTTCAACCCAGACCCTGTTTTTCCCGGTTGAAATGACTGCCACGTCCCTGAACTCTCCCCTGTTCTTGAGGTCGTTCCATACTGTGTTCAGGTGTGAAAGCTGTTCTTGCCAGTTGTCCAGACCCAGCAGCACCGTGAGGCCGAGTCTGTCCATAAAAATTTCCATGCGGTTGCCGCCTTTGATGTCGATCCATGCAATCTGGCCCGGATCAAAGGGTAGTTCCCGTTTACTGAGCTTGTCCATGAATTCCGGCAGAATAGCAGCCTTGTCCATGGCTTCGGACTCGATGTTCAAAAACGGCAGGGAGCTGAATTTTCCCGGTGCCAACGGGGCGATCAGTTCGCCGTTGCTGTCGCAGTAATAAAGAGCGTCATTGTGGCGGACCATGAAGCGGGGCTTCTTTTCTCGTACGTGAATCTGCATCTTGCCGGGCAGTTGCCTTCTGATCGCAGCGGATTTGATCCACTGGTTATCGCTGAGCCTGTTTTCCACTTCGCTGATGTTCACAGCGAGGCTGTTTTTGTTCAGGCTCACATCGGCAATAGAGAGAATTTCACCGTAACTTAAGCGATGGTTTCCGATGACCTTGATATCTTGCAATGCAAAGTAGGGCAGGGCAGTAGCCCAGCGATACCCGGCAAGACAGCCGATACCCACAATAGCCAGTACCAGCAGGCAGGCCCCGGAAATGCAGAGCTTGCGCAGCAGCATACCCAGTGTTTGGGAGAACGACTGCGAAGGATTCTTGCGTTTCTTGGTCTTGTTGCGGCCTGTGCGTTTCTTGCCTGATTTGGCAAGATTCAGCCTGCTTTTGTTCAGTCCTGCTACGCTCATGACAGTATTATGACCTCCGGCTTTAAAGTGACGCCGAACTTATCAGACACGGCTTCGGTTGCCTGAGACATGAGTTCCAGTGCCTGAGCTGCGTTGCCGCCTCCCTTGTTTTCAAGGAAGTTGGCGTGCATTTCGGAAAAACCCATGCCGCCGAGGTTTCTGCCTCTGAATCCGGCGTCGTCCAGCAGCTTGCCTGCGCTGTATCCTTCCGGATTCTTGAAAACGCACCCTGCAGTCTTTGCTGTGACCGGCTGGGTGGCCTTCTTTTTTTCAAAAATTTCCTTAATCCTGCTGCGGACTTCTGCTTCAGTGGAGCGGGAAAGTTCAAATTCAACTTCCCAGACTAGAAAGAATTCGTCTTTATTTTCTAGTCCGATTGAAAAGTGACGGTAGCCCCACGTAAGTTCCTCAACATCCTTCCAGAAAAGTCCCTTTTCCGGGGTCCAAATACGGACCCTCTTTACGGAAGCCTGCATGTCGGTTCCGTATGATCCGGCATTCATGGCGACAGAGCCGCCCACGGAGCCGGGAATACCGGCCAGCCCTTCCATGCCGGAAAGACCGTTTTTAATGAGCACTGAAAGTAGTCCCGGTAAACGCATGTCAGCAGGAACACGCACGCTTGTTCCGGAAGCTGTTGCAGAGATTTGGGCCTCTGCTTTACGTTCACAGGCCACTTGTACAAGGGCGAGGTTAAGCTCCCCGTCCCCGGCAAGGATGTTGCTTCCTTCACCAATGGCCAGCAGGTCAGAATCTTCGCGCTCTACAAAGCGGGAAAGCTCGTCCAGCCCGGCTTCGTCGCGCACCTTAGCCAGAACGCGGGCGTTTCCGCCAATGCCTAGTGAGGTGAGCTGAGCCATGCCCGGTTTATGAAGCAGTTCCAGTGTCATATAAATCTTTCCGCTACAAAGCTGTTATTTCTTCCGGTTTGAGGACTTTTTCGCCGTCCTCTTCCAGATATTTTAAAAACTTTTCACCAACAGTATAAATTGATCCCGCACCCTGAGTGATGAAAAGGTCACCTGGCTTAAGGATATTGGGCAATTCGTTCTGCATCATTTCAAAGTCCGGGTAAAAGCGGACCTTGGTATCGCTGACCTGTCTGACACCCTGAGCCAGTGACATTCCGTTTACACCCGGAATGGGGTCTTCTGATGCAGGGTAGATTTCAGTGAGCAGCAGTTCATCGGCCTTTTCAAAGGTTTTGCAGAATTCACCGAACAGGGCCTGTGTGCGGGTGAATCTGTGCGGCTGGAAAGCTACAACCAGTCTGCGCTGCGGGAAACAGGACTTGGCGGTCTCAATGGTGGCCTGAATTTCTGCTGGATGATGACCGTAGTCATCAACCACGAGGATTCCCTTGGATTCGCCTTTTTTCTCAAACCTGCGGCCTACGCCCATAAAGTTAGAGAGCCCCTGCATGATGGGTTCTTTTGCCAGTCCGGCCTCAAGGGCTACGCCGATGGCACCGAGTGCATTGAGCACATTGTGTTTACCCGGCTGGGCAAGGGATACTTCGCCCAGAGGTTCATCATCAAGGTAGACTTTGAACAGGGAACGTACTTCGCAAGAAAGAATTTCCGCACGAAGTCTGTTTTCCTTGCCAAGGCCGTAGGTCAGACAAGGACGTTTGATGGAGGGCAGCAATCTCTGCACGCCTACATCATCGCCGCAGACCACGTTCATTCCGTAGAAGGGAATGGAGTTCATGAATTTGCGGAATGCTTCATCAATAGCTTCTTGGTCGCCGTAGAAATCAAGGTGGTCTTTGTCCACATTGGTAACCACAGTGATGATGGGCGAGAGACAGAGAAATGATCCGTCAGATTCATCCGCTTCGGCGATAAGGAATTGTCCGTCACCAAGGCGGGCATTACTGCCGAAGGTGTTCAGCCTGCCGCCGATGATGACTGTGGGGTCCAGTTCGGCTTCAGTGAAAATTGTTGCCAGCAGCGAGGTGGTAGTAGTCTTGCCGTGAGTTCCCGCCACTGCGATTCCAGTGCGCAGACGCATGAGCTCTGCCAGCATTTCCGCTCTGGGAATTACGGGAATACCCAGTTCGTGGGCTTTGACCAGTTCCGGGTTGTCATCGGAAATTGCTGTGGACTTAACCACTACATCGGCATCGGTAACGTTCTCTGCGCCATGTCCGATATAGACCTGCGCTCCCATCTTGAGCAGACGTTTTACAGGTGCGCCTGCGGCGAGGTCGGAACCTGTTACGGTGAAGCCCATGTTGATCAATACCTCGGCAATGCCGCTCATGCCTGAGCCGCCGATGCCGATCATGTGGATGTTGCCAACTCTGCTGCGCATGATGGGACATGCGGTGTCCGTTACTAAGGGTACACTTGGTCCTTCTGCTGCGATCATGCTGCACCTCTCACTGTTTTCATTCTAATAATATCTCTAACGCCTTCCGCGATAACGGAGGCCGCATCAGTCCGGGCAAAAGAAAGGGCCTTGCTTTCCATTTCTTTCAGCCTGTCCTGATCCGCAATCAGTTTAATAATTTCGTCTGCCAGTCTTTGCCCGCTCAGTTCATTTTGCGGAATAAGTTCTGCCGCGCCCAGATCAGCCAGAGCACGGGCGTTCCCGGTCTGGTGGTCGTGAGTGGCGTGCGGAAAGGGGATAAATATGGCTGGCTTACCCGCTGCCGCAATTTCAAAAACAGTGGATGCCCCGGACCTGCATACTACGAGAGATGCTTCACCATAAGCTTCGCCCATGTTGTGGATGAACGGGGAAACCGGATCGGTATTCATGCCGTTCTGGGCGTATGCCTTGCGGACTTTTTCAAAGTCTGCTTTTCCGGTCTGGTGGCGCAGGCTGATGCCTGCTTCCTTCAGCTCGGGCAGTCCGGCGATAACAGCATCATTGATGGCTGCCGCGCCTTGACTTCCGCCGAAGACCAGAACCGCTTTTTCGTTTGCACTGTGGCCGGAGTCGATAATCTCTTTACGGACCGGATTACCCACCACAATAGTTTTAGCAGCGGGGAATGATCCGTTTCTATCCTCAAAGGAGGCGAAAACTTTTTTTACAACCTTGCCTAGAATACGGTTGGTTACTCCGGGGATGCTGTTTTGCTCGTGGATCGCCGTGGGTACCTCCAGTATCCGAGCTGCCAGTACCGGGCAGAATCCGGCGTATCCGCCGAAACCGATAACCGCATCAGGCTTGAAGGATGCAATCTCCTTCAGAGATCTAACCAGCGCAGATACGATCCAAAGCGAACTGAAAACTTTTTTAATTCCACCGCCCAGAACACCTTTTGCCGGGAGTCCCTTGAAGGTAATTCCAGCCCTCTCGACCATTTCCCGTTCCGGCCCTTTACCGCCGAGAAAGAGTATCTCGCAGTTAGGGAAGCGGGTTTTAATCTCATGGGCAACGGCCAGTGCGGGGAAGACGTGTCCCCCGGTACCGCCGGTGGTCAGGACGATACGTTTCATCAGACTTTCCCCCTTGAGAGATTGAGGAGAATGCCTGTGCAGATGCAGGAAACTATCAAACTTGATCCGCCGTAGCTGACGAAAGGCATGGGCACGCCCTTGGGCGGTACGGTTCCCATGACCACAGCGAGGTTCAGGCTGAAGCCAAGCGCAAGCATGATAGTTAGTCCGTAGGCGGTGAAGCGGTCCTGCAAATCATCTTGTGCCAGCGCGATTTTAAATCCGCGCCAGATAAGGAAGCCGATGACCGCAAATACAGCCAGCACACCGATAAAGCCTAGTTCCTCACCCACAACTGCCATAATGAAGTCGTTGTGTGCTTCGGGGAGGAAGAAAAGTTTTTGTTTACCTGCGCCCAGTCCCTGGCCGAAAACATTACCCGATCCGAATGCGTAGAGGGACTGCACCAGTTGGTAGCCTTCTTCGTGTGCGGACTTAAAGGGATCAATAAACGCGGTCATACGTTTGAGCCTGTACGGGGAACTGGTGATGAGCATATATCCGGCTCCACCAGCGAAAACCAGTGATGTCAGCAGGTAGCTGACCCGGGTTCCACCCACCAGACTCATGAAAAATAAGATCATGCACAAGAAGACCGAACCGCCGAAGTCCGGCTGCATCATCAGCAGCAGGCAGAGTACTCCGGTAATGGCGTAAGGAGGCAAAAAGCCAACGCTGAAGGTCTTAATAAGCTCCTGTTTGCGGGAGAAGAAATAGGCCAAATAGAGAACCAGTGCGGGTTTGCAAAACTCCAGCGGCTGAATGCGCAGCGGGCCCAATGCTATCCAACGTTTCGCACCGCCCGCAGCTACTGAGAGTGGTGAAAAGTCGCAAAGAAGTAAAAGCACGAAAGCAGCCATGAGCCAAACATAGACCATGTTGTAGAAAAAGGCCTTGGGCAGACGAGAGCAAATGTACATCATGCAGGTTCCGGCCACGAGAAATACCGCCTGCTTCTTGAAGAAGAGGTACTTGTCGTCAAAGAAACGCTCAGCCATGATGCCACTGGCGGAAAGGACCATCATCAGTCCGAAGCAGGCCAGCAGCAATGCCGCAGCCAGCAGCCAGTAATCAAGGCGTTCAGGTTTACCGGAGAGGTTCTTTTTCTTATTCAAGAGAGTTCCTCCATGATTCTTTTAAAATCATCGCCTCTGGCATCGTACCCGGTGTAAGCGTCAAAGCTTGCTGTTGCCGGGGAAAGCAGGATGGTATCTCCCGCTGTTGAGTTTGCAAAAATGGCACGTACTGCTTTTTCAAGATTTTCGTGCCATGAAATTTTAAATTCATCCTTGAGGGCAGGCTCAAAATGTTCTCGTCCTGCTCCGAAAAGTCCTACCTCAGCTACTTTGCCGCGCATGGCCGGGATAATTTCGTTTACATCTCCGCCTTTGAATACGCCGCCCAGCAGCAAACGGACCGGGCCGTCAAAGCTGTTCAGGGCCGCACGGACTGCATCGAGATTGGTGCCTTTGGAATCATTGATAAAGCGAACGCCGTCCACGGAGCCGATATCCTGAATACGGTGCGGCTTGCCGACAAATGTTTTCAGTCCGGCTTCAAACTCTTCACGGGTCAGCCCGATTTTTTCCAGTGCCAGCCAAGCCGCTTCCATGTTCAAGCGGTTGTGCTTGCCGGGAAGATTGGGCTGTTCTTCGAAGCTGGAACCGTCAAACCACTTAACCTCGGCCTTGGTAAAACTGGCCGGATTAAGCTCATCTTTCATATGCGCGGGCAGGATCGCTAATTCATCTTCACTCTGGCGTTCGAAAATTTTAAGCTTAGCTGCAAGGTACTCATCCATGTCCTCATGGTAGTTGAGGTGGTTGGGAGCGATATTAAGCAGAATAGCAGCCAGTGGTCTGAACAAGCGGCAGTTCTGAAGCTGGAAGCTTGATACTTCGAGCACCAGCACGTCAGCCTCTCCGTCATCAGCAATAAATTCGGAAAGGGGAGTACCGTAGTTGGCCCCGGCAAAGGGTTTACGGCCGGATGCTTCCAGAATGTGCTTGATCAGTGCGGTTGTTGTTGTTTTGCCGTTGGTTCCGGTGATAGCTATCTTGGGTTCATTGGCAAACCATGAGGCCAGTTCCAGCTCGGAAATAATGGCCCGTTCAGGAAGGTTACCGATAAACGGAACAATATTGCGAGCCGGAATTCCGGGACTGGCTACGATCACATCCGCTCCGGCGAACTGTTCTTCGCAGAACGGTCCGGTCATGAGCTGGGCGTCCGGTCCGAGATCTTTGAGGATGTCTTTGCTCAGGTTCTCGTTGCTGTCCACAATGCGCACGGTAGCCTTAAGCTTGTGCAGCAGTTTTGCTGCGGCAAGGCCTGATCTTCCGGCTCCGGCGACTACTGCCAACCTTCCGGTGAACATGCGGGTCGAGGTGACCTGTTCTACAAATGCGCTGTCCATAACATCCTTTACCTGATCTTCAGGGTACTCAGGGCCATAAGGGCCATTAAAATAGAGATGACCCAGAATCTGATAACAATCTTGGATTCCGGAATTCCCTTGTGTTCAAAATGGTGGTGTAGCGGTGCCATGCGGAAAATCCGCTTGCCGCCGCTGACCTTGAAATAACTAACCTGCATGATTACTGAGATGGTCTCGAAGACGAAAACCCCGCCGACGATGATCAGCAGCAATTCCTGCTTACAGAGTACAGCGACAAAACCGAGCACGCCGCCGATGCTGAGTGATCCTACATCACCCATGAAAAGCTGCGCCGGATATGCGTTGTACCAGAGGAAACCAAGCCCCGCGCCCACAAGTGCACCGCAGAAGACGGTGACCTCACCCACGCCGGGAACATGGGGGACATTTAGATAGCTGGCCATGCCCACGTGTCCGGCGATGTAAATAAAAAATGCATAACAGGTGGCACTGGTGATGGAAGGCCCGATAGCCAGACCGTCTAGTCCATCCGTAAGGTTGACTCCGTTGGATGCCCCGATCATGACCAGCAGGGCAAACGGAAGATACATCCAGCCGAGGTTCGGAGTAAAATTCTTGAAAAAAGGCACCGCCAATTCCGTGGAATATGCGGGCTGCATGATCAGGAATCCCACTGCTGTTCCAGCTACCAGCAGCTGGCCTAAAAGCTTGGCTTTGGGGGAAATACCCTTATTCTTCTTGCCTTTGATTTTGGTGTAATCATCCACAAAACCAACCAGCCCGAATCCGGCAAAGACCAGCATGGTCAGCCAGACATAGACATTGGTCAAATCTGCCCAGAGCAGGGTGGAGACCAGCACACCAAATCCCAGCAGCAGGCCGCCCATAGTCGGGGTTCCGGCCTTGCATTTGTGCATTTCACCCACTTCGTCTTGAATGTACTGCCCGCATTTAACTTTTTGCAGCCAGCGCATCATCATGGGCCCGAGTACGATTGTAATGACCAGCGCGGTCAGCAGGGCGTAGATGGAGCGAAAGGTGATGTAGCGGAATACGTTAAGTGCACCTATTTGCGCACTCAAGGGGACTAGAAAATGATAAATCATGCTTTGTTTCCTCCGGTCTCCCCATTGATGTCATTGTTAAGTGCGTGGAAGTAATCTTCCATGCGGCAGGACCTCGACCCTTTAAAGAGGACTACCGCATCGCTGAGACCCAGTTCGTGTATTCCGTTCAAAAATTCAGCAGGCTTGTTCACCGGAACCAAAGTAGAGCCGTTGGTATTTGAGGCTACTTCGGCGTAGTGTCCGCCATGGTAAAATGTTGCGTCCGGATTCACTGAAGCGATCTTGATGCCAAGGTCGCAATGCGCACACCCGGCCTCTTCGCCCAGTTCCAGCATATCTCCGAGTACCAGTACCAGCGGCCTTTCTCCGGCAATACGCTTGGCAGTGTCGATGGCCCGGTTCATGGATAATGGATTGGCGTTGTATGAGTCGTCGATAAGTGTCCATTCGCCGTGGGTGTGGCAGTGAAATCTCTGCTTGGGCAGTTCAACTGTTGCCAGTCTTTCGGCGATATCTGTAAGCTCCATACCCAATTGGTGAGCCGCACAGGTTACGGCGGCTGCGTTTTCCGCAAAGTGGGAACCGCAGGTGGGCAGGATCACTTCTGCTGTTTCTGCACCGGCCTTGATCAGGAACCTTCCAGAACCGTCAGGCAGGGTGTGCAGCAAGGTGCTGTAGTATTCTGCATTTTCATCCTGAGAGGAAAATGGAATGGACGCGGTGATTTCATTTGCCGCATTCCAGAGCAGTTCGTGATCCTTGCAGCACAGGGCTTTGCCTTCGGGGCGGATGTATTTGAAAAGTGATGATTTCTGAACAGCCACATTTTCCAGCGAACCAAGGCCCTCGAGGTGTGCGGGGCCGATGTTATGGACAATAGCCATATCGGGCTGGGCAATGGGACCAAGCTCGCCCATGTCGTGGGGCAGGCTGATGCCAAGCTCCATGACCCAGTAAGTTTCCTCACCGGTTGCTTCAAGCATGGAAAGAGGCAGACCTAGCTGGTTGTTCAGGTTCATGAAATTTTTATGCACAGATCCGGACCCGGAAAGTACGTGGGCCAGCATCTCTTTTACGGTTGTCTTGCCTGCTGAACCTGTAACGGCGATCATGCGGGCCTTGGATTTCATACGCCAGTATGCGGCAACCCGCCCGAGGGCCTGAACAGTATCACGGACCATGATGATCGGCTTATCTGCAAGCTCGGGCATGAATTGGGAAACAACAACCGCAACCGCTCCGGCTTCAAGAGCCGCTTCGGCAAAGTTGTGACCGTCGAAATTTTCCCCTTCAATGCAGAAGAAGACATCGCCTTTTCCCACCAGCCTGCTGTCAATGCGCACGGCTGCGATTTCGATGTCTGCCGCAGAGGGTAGATCACTGCTCCCCATGAGCTGTTCTTCGAGTTCAGACAAAGTCAGCTTCACCCGTAAATCTCCTTGATTGCCTTTGAGACTTCCTCGCTGTCGCTGAAGTCCCTCTTTTCTGTTCCGATAATTTGATATGTTTCGTGACCCTTGCCCGCGATGAGAAGCACATCCTCCGCAGTCATTTCTGCAACCGCTTTCCTGATGGCCTCGGCGCGGTCAACTTCTTCGATTATATGATCACAGCCCCTGAGACCGGGACGTACATCTTCGATAATCAGCATGGGATCTTCGGTGCGCGGGTTGTCCGAGGTCAGCACTGCCACATCTGAATAACGGCAGGCTGATTCAGCCATGAGCGGACGTTTGGCCCGGTCGCGGTCTCCGCCGCAGCCGAACACGCTGATGACCCTGTTGAAATTAAGGTCTTTCAGGGTGCGCAGGACGTTGTCCAGTGCATCCGGGGTGTGGGCGTAATCCACGAAAATATTGAGTCCTTGATCGTTACGGACCCGCTCAAGTCTACCGGGTACACCGTCAAACTCTTTGAACACGTCCATTTGGTCCGGGGTAAGGCCCATGTGCAGACCGATGGCCTGTGCTGCCAGCAGGTTGGAACCGTTGAACTTACCGATAAGGTCAGTTTCAATTTCCCACTGCTCTCCGTCGCAGGTCATTTTCAGACGCATACCGTCACCGGAGCAGGAGACCATTTCTCCGCACAGGGATTTGCATCCAGTGGCGCAGCTTTTGTCCATGCCGTAACCGATGGCCGGGGAATAGCATTCCAGCAGACGTCTGCCGAAGGGATCGTCAAAGTTGATGATGCCCCGTTTAAGTGCGCTGGGATAATGCTGGAAGAGCAGGCATTTGGCTTTGAAATATTCTTCCATGTCTCCGTGGTAATCGAGGTGGTCCTGTGTGACGTTGGTGATTACCGCAGCGTCAAAGTTTAGTCCGCAGACTCGGTTCTGGTGCAGGGCGTGGGATGAAACTTCCATGACGGCAACATCCACGTCAGCCTTATTCATTTTGGCGAGCATTTCGTGCAACTGCCAGCAGCCGGGGGTGGTCAGCGGTGCTTCCTGTTCGAACCCGGGCCAGCGATAGCTGACTGTGCCGAGTACGCCCACCTTTATTCCGGCAGAGGAAAGAAGCTGTTCGATGAGGTAAGTTGTGGTGGTTTTGCCGTTGGTTCCGGTTATGCCGATCAGTTTGATTTTGGTGTCGCCGGTCTTAAAGTAGGTCATTGCCAATTCGCCCAGAGCTTCACGGGGGGAGGGGTGGGTGATCAGCTCAGCGGAATCGGTGAAAACTTCTTTCTCACAAATGATGTAGGCGGCACCGTTTTCAAGTGCCTGGGGTACGAAATCAGCACCATCACGCAAGGGCCCGGAGATGGCGACAAATACATCACCTTCCCGGACTTCCCGCGAATCTGTCTGGACCATCAACCCATCGCTAACCTTGGCGAGGAGTGCGTCCCATTTGGTTTTGTTCAATACTGTTTTCGACATAAAATTTTCCTTTAACTAAGAAACCCAGAGAACCATTTCCGCCTTCTTGTCTTCAGGCCATTTGTCGCCTGCGGCAGGAAGTTGTTTGGTTACAGTCATCCCCTGACCTTTCAGTTTGGGAACAAAGCCTTTCTGGACCAATATTTCAATTGCCCTGCGAATGGGCATTCCTTTCAAATTAGGAACCGTGTCCCCGGATGCGGTTATCTTTACCGGGGTGGCCCTCAATGCCTTTTGGGGCATCGCAGTAAAAGTCTGACCTGCGGCCATGACCGGTGTGGGCTTACGGTGCTCCGGCAGCTTGCCGTAATAGGCAAGGGTCTGGGTCATGATCTTTTTAACCGCCGGAGCCACAACTGTGCTGCCGTAGTGGTTCGGCTTGGGATCATCCACCATCATATAGACGATGTAATCCGGGTTGTATCCCGGAACCAGAGCCACAAAAGATGCTATGTATTCTGTGCCGTAGCCACCTTTGCTGTGTGCCTTCTGGGCGGTTCCGGTTTTGCCTGCAACGGTGGTTCCTCTGATTCTGGCTTTGCGTCCGGTTCCGTCGTCCTGCACAACTTCGCGCATCATGGAGAGTACTTTTTCAGCTACTTCAGCACTGAAAATGCGCTTGGGTGCTTCCTCTTGTTCGGAGTGGGGGTATTGCACTAGCTTAATCGGTTTTTCAAGCCCCTTATTGGCAAGAGTGAGATAACCTTTTGCCATCTGTACGGTGGTTACGCCAATTCCCTGCCCGAATGATATGGCGGCAAGGTCAATTTCATTCCACTTGGCGGCCGGGCGGATCAAACCTTTGCGGTCTCCAGGAATAGGCAGTCCGGTTTTGCTTCCGAACCCGAGATCGGAGATGAACTTATGGTAGTTCTGCGCTCCAAGTTCCAAACCTATCTTGGCACAGCCGATGTTACTGGAATAGCGCAGGATTTTGTGCACCGGCAGCCACCCTTCCTTATGGGTGTCTTTGATGTACTTGCCATTGATTTTCCAGCGTCCATTTTCACAGTCAAAGAGCTTTTCCGGGGTCACAACCTTGTGTTCCAGTGCCGCAGCCATGAGGAATGGCTTGAAGGTTGATCCCGGTTCGGCAACGTCGAGAGCCGCACGGTTCCTCCAGATATTGGGGGAGCTGGTGCGGAAAATATTTGGGTTGAAGCGCGGGCAATTGGCAAGGGCCAAAATATCACCTGTAGCTACTTCAACTATGATTGCGGAGCCTCTCTTACCATTGTATTTCTTTACCGATTCAGCCAGTGCGTTTTCAGTCACCGCCTGTAGGTGCGAATCAATGGTCAGGTGGATGTCCTTGCCGCGGACATCCATTTCACGGCCCATGGCATCGAGGTACAATCTGCGTCCCGATGCATCGCGCTGCACAACGAATTGCGCCTTGCGTCCTGCAAGACGGTCATTAAATTTCTTTTCAAGCCCTTCAAGTCCGTTACCGTCGATCCCGGAAAAACCCAGCAACTGTCCAGCCAGATAGTTGTTGGGATAGAGTCTGACATATTCCGTGGTCAGGTATACGCCGGCCAAGTCAGCTTTTATGATCTTTTGGGCGATGCGGTCATTAATTTGCCGTTTGATCCAGATAAAATTCGACTTTCTGGACAGTTTCTTTCTCAGCTTCGCTTTCGAAATACCGAGAATCTTTGAGAGCTTGTAAGCCGTGCCGTCCACATCGGTAACCTTGACCGGGCGGATGTAAACGGATGAAGATTCCACGCTGGTTGCCAGCAGGTTGCCGTTGCGGTCATAAATGGAGCCGCGTTCACCGCGTTCAAGCTCAGCCGCAAGGTGCTGGCGGGAGACCATGCGTGAGAGATCGGCTCCCTTGAACAATTGCAGCCATGCCGCCCTGCCCAAGAGACCTGTCCATACAAGGGCAAAAAGGACCATGACGAAGAGCAGCTTTGTTCTGCTCGCCTTCAGGCTTTCTTTTTTCCTTTTAGCCATTGTTTGGGGCTCCCTGTTTTATAACTATGGTTTCGATTTGTTCGCGGGTCTTCTTATCTGCCCTTGCGAGGTCGGTCCGAAACCGTATTTTTTTGCCAGCTCCCTCAATCTTATTGGAGAGAGCAGATTGTTTCTTTCTACCTCCAGCTTTGCGGCCAGAGCTTCCTGTTCATCGAGTTTTTTTTCCATGCGGATCAGGTCGTAAGCTTTGTCGACCCGCTCGATGTTCAGCCAGACCGAGACCAGCCCCAGTATGAGAGCCGATCCCATGGTCAGGGTTAGGGCCATGGCTATTCCCTTGGAATCAGCTTTCATGGCGGTTTACCCGTCCTCCCCGGTCCTTTCGGCTACGCGGAGTTTTGCGCTGCGGCTGCGGGTGTTGACCTCCATCTCTTCCTCGGTGGGAAGGATGGGCTTTCTGGTCAGCACATTCATCAGCTTAACCTTCCCGCAGGTGCACATGGGCTGCATGGGCGGGCAGTCGCAGTTTTGTGATTGGGCTTTGAAGGTCTTTTTTACAATCCGGTCTTCCAAAGAATGGAAGGATATGATCGCAACCCTCGCACCGGGATTAAGTCTTTCCGGAATCCGATCAAGGAAGGTTTGCAACTCTTCCAGTTCGGAATTCACGGCAATGCGCAACCCCTGAAATGTTTTGGTCGCCGGATGGGTCCGGGACAAGGCCCTGCGTTTGGCCGGATAAGCCTTCTCTACAATGGAGGCCAGTTGCAGGGTGGTCGTTATCTTTTTTTCTTCCCGAGCTGTGATAATCGCCTTGGCGATTTTCGAACCCAGTGGTTCTTCTCCGTACAGCTTAAAAATTCTGTTTAAGTCGGAGTACGAACCTTTATTAATAATAGAAGATGCCGGGGGCATGCCGCCTGCCGGGTCCATACGCATATCCAGCGGTCCGTCCTTGATGAAACTGAACCCGCGCTCGGCATGGTCCAGATGGAGGGAGGAAACGCCGAGGTCAAGAACAACCCCGTCAATTGTGTCCCAGCCCAGCTCATTAAGGGCAGCCTCAAACTTGCTGAAAGCAAGATGGAATCTGTGCGCGCGATCACCGAAAGGCGCAAGACGTTCTCCAGCCAGTTCGAGTGCCTGTTCGTCCCGGTCCAGCCCGGCCAGCTCGGCACTTTCGCCTGCGGCTTTAAGGATTGCACTGGAATGCCCGGCCATGCCGAGGGTACCATCAAGGTAGCGGCCTCCGGGTTTGGGAGCCAGCCAGTCAATGACTTCGTTCAGCAGAACGGATGTGTGGACCTGTTCAGGTTTTAATTTCTTGCTTTCCATAATTTCCTGATCCAAAACTATTGTCGGTTTTGACCGTAACTCTGGGGGGAGCAGGGGCAAACCAATGGCGGTTTTGAAAATCAAGTTTAAAAAATCAGTATGTAGATGCGTCAGTGGCGCGAAACAGCAAAAGACAGGCTAGAACGGGAGTTCAACTCCGCATTCAGCCAGTTCATCTGAGACATCATCAAAATCTTGTTCAAGCAGGGCTTCGAATTCCCGCTTGTCCCAGATCTCAAATCTGTCGCCGACTCCGGCAAGGACCACGTCCTTGTCCAGTTTGCCGCTTTTTCGCAGATAGGAAGGAATGGTGATTCTGCCCTGTTTATCGAGGCAGACTTCTTCGGAACCTGAAATGATTATTCGGATGAAATTTCTGAGTTTCCGGCTGGGGCTTTTGATACTTGTGAGTTTTTCTTCAAGTACTGCCCAGTCCGGTGGTGTGAAGCCGACTATATTTCCTTCGAAAATAGTCAATGTCACGCAGCCGTCCGGGGAATCAGAATATACCTGATCCCGGTACTCCGGTGTAAGCATCAGTCTGCCTTTGGCATCCATGCTGCGATGTGCGTGACCTCTGAACTTCATTTTTCTACCACTCAATCACACAGATTTACCACCAATTCCCCCCGTCTCACCACCTGTGTGTGAAAATAGGGAAAAAGTCAAGGCCCCTCAGTGAAATAACAGGGTCGAAAACAGGCTGTTTTCAATGGTTCAGAAGGTTTTTGCCAGTTCTAAAAGCTTATATATACGGAGTTTAGAAAGAATTAAGAAATGAACAAAAAAAGTTTATCTTTTTTTTAAAAATAATAGATAAAAATTGGAACCTGTCAGACACAGACTTCACGAATATGCATATGAATGCTATAGGGCAATTGAAAACGAAAATTCAGTCCCCTTTTTTTTAGTAAGATCCCGCAGGGGTGAATATGGGGTAGGAATCTTGAATTCTGTACAGACAGCTACTTGTTAAATCTAACTGTTTCAGTCGTTTATAAGTGATGGGGATAAGGTTGAACTATGAATGCAAAAGGTAGAATGGATGTTCCCGATGGTTTGAACGAGGAATATTACCAGATCAGTCCCGATATTCTTCAGAGTTTCAATAAGTTCAGGCCGCCTCTCGATATTTTTATGTTCATGGAGGATGTGGGCCGAATCGCACCTTATTACAAAGTGGGGGGGAGGCTTAGCAAGGAGCAGATCGAGCAGCTTGGCAAGCTGGTTAAGGATGGCTTTATCTTTGTTTCCCGCAAGGACCATCCGGTATACGTAAAGCACATAGCTTATCAGCTGGACCTCGTGCTTATCGATCGCAATCTCAAGGAAAGTGAGATTGCGGATATTTTTATGGAAGCGCTGACCATGCGTATGAGTGAATTTCTGGACCAGCCTGTTGCGGCTGTCATGGATAAGATTTGGTCAGATCTGATGGTCCTTACTGAATACTTGTGGAACGACCCGTACCGTATCAAGGCTCTTGCTAAACGGTTGCACAAGGAACATACGCTTGCTCAGCACAGCGTGAATTGTGGTGTGCTCGCTTTGGCTATTTTTATCCGCATGAAAGGGAAGAATTTTTCCAGCGGGGATATCAGCCGCACCCATTTTGATCGTCTTACCGCCGGATTTTTCCTGCATGATCTGGGTATGAGCAAGATCCCCCTGTTTATTCGTGAAAAGCCCAAGCCACTGACCACGGACGAACGTCAGAAAGTGGATAAGCATCCCATGCTTGGCTATGAAATGCTTAGCAAACTTGATCTCAAATACAAGGAAATTGAGGCTTGCGTCATTGAGCATCACGAACGGCTGAACGGTAAAGGATATCCCCAGAAGAAATCGGGGCGCGAGATTAGCCAATTAGGCCGGATTATCGCCGCAATAGATTCTTACTGTGCTATGATTACCAAGCGTCCCTTTGCAGAAGGCATAGATCCGCTCAAGGCCGCTGCTGCGATTTCACAAGACAAGGCTTACGACCCGGAAGTAACCAAGAATATTCAGGCTTGGGCACTTACTTTGAAGAAATAGATTTATTTCATAAACAATAGAATAGGCCCTGTTTCCATAAAGAAAGCAGGGCCGTTTTTTTATATGATGACAAATTGTTATACGAAGCGGGGAAGCCGAACTAAAAAAGTTTGGGATTCTAGCATTAGCTCTTAGGCGAGCGGTCTTCCGCGAGTCTTAGAGATAACGACAGTGGAACAAACCCTTTTCAAAGGGTTTTAGCCGCCGGAGGCTTTAAAATTGCTGAACCAGATCGCGGGTGACTTCGCGGTATACATCGCTGAGCAGCACCACGCCGATGATGTTCCCGCCTTCCTGCACCAGTGCCCAGGTTCTTTTCTTTTTGCGGAAAATTTCTAATACAACCAGCATGGGGTCAGTGGGCTTGAGAATAGCAACATCTTCCTCAATGTGATCATCAAGGGCGGCGGAGCAGCATGCTGTTCCGGCTCTTTTAAAGGCCCGGTCCCAATCCGCTTCTTCGGTCAGGGTTAGGTCTTCATCTTTGAGTACCAGATCTTCTACCGCCTTAAGCATGGTCCATATGGATACCACTCCACGCAGGGAGCCGTTTTTCTTTTTAACCACCACAATATGGTTGTCCGGTGCTTCCTTCATGCTGTCCCGGAGAGAGCGTACCGCCTCGGAAAGGCTTGCGGATTCAGCAATTGTGGAAAATTCTTCATTCATTATATCCCATGCTCTTTTTCTCAGCAGCATCGACTTCTCCTTTTGAACAGTCCTGTGGTTAGCGGTCAGACTGCTGATAAAGCACCATCTGCGTTGTTGCTGCGAAAAATATTGAAACTCACGTATGTCTAACTACACTTCGTTCCATTATTTTTCTTGCGCCTAGCATCTGGAATTTTCTTAGCAATCTGATGATTTTGACTTTGTCAGCAATCTCTAGTCTTTCACAATAATTAAACCATATTTCCGGGTTTCACGCAAAGGTGGATTATTCAAAGTCCGCCAGCAGCGGTCCTACGTGAATACCGGCTACAACCGGATCTTCCATGTAACTTTGGCTGATTCGCCAGTATGCCTGATGCAGTTGCGGGGAAGTGATCCCGTTTTGCAGGGCGTTGTATGCTTCCATAAAGGCGGCAAGATGGTCGCAGAGTTTGAGCAACTCGCCGTCTTTGGGATCGTAGGAGTCGTCATTGTAACGGGCATCAAGTTCATCTGTGGAAACTTTTTTGGCAAAACCGCCGACTATAGCCGCGGCGTCAAATTCAGAACCTGTTTCCACCCCTAGAAAATAGCCCAGCCGATCCGCTATCTGGTCGTAGCCGTTTTCCTTTAGTGGAGCCATTATCCGTCTTTCCATTTCCTGATCTTCGTATTCCCTGATCAATTCGCCGATGGTGGGGTCTGATTTCTTCACCGGGGAGATAATGTCGCGAGTTAGCAGTTCCGGGATATCGTGGAATAGTCCGCTAAAGAAATTATTTTGCTTTCTGGACGGACAAGCCCCTTTTTCAAGGCTGAAGAACCATGCGAATGTTGCCACAATGAAGACGTGCCCCAGCACGGATGTTTCCGGGACACGCGGAGTCTGGGACCAGCGTGTCTGGAAGCGCAGCCGCCCGCAGAGGTCGGCAAATCTGCCCAGCGGGGTTGATTCCGAATGAAGTAATTCGCTTACTCCTTCAAGGTCGGAATAGGATTTCAAACGGTCAATGAAACTTTGTTCAATTCCGGTCAGTTCATCATCCATCTGGTTCAGATGTTTAAGCAGCTTGAATTCGGAATAGCTGGCATACATGTGTGAGGCATCTAAAATTTGACGGGAGAGTGAATTCTCATCGGGATTGATATAATATTCGGTAAGTCTTTCCCAGAATTCTTTGCCCAGCGGCATGAGTCGCGGTCTGAGCTGCTTGAGTACCCACTTGGTAAGTTTTTGGTAATGTTCAGGGTTTTCCTTGATGCGGTAGAATACCGGGGGCTTGATGTCGGTGATAACCATGCGGAAAAGGTACTCGAAAATGCCGCCCTCTACGATTTCATTGCCCAGTCTGATCTTTTCTCTTGTTTCCAGCTTTTCCCCGTTAAGGACGAAGAGAATCCAAGCGGCAATCATTTTGTGGGCTTGCTTATCCACTTCCACCAGTTCCATGGGCCGGAGTTTATCGTTCCACCTTTTCATGAATGAACCGGAAAAAATAAGCTGGAGCAGGCTTTTGCGAATTATGGGCATTGGGTTTTTCCTTGGTTCTGTTTTTATCCGGTGGTGCTTTGTCTGTTGCCTGAAGCCCTAGACCACCGGGATCTTAAGGTACGGGCATTCAGAATTCTGCGGAACAAATTGTCCCAGTTTAATTTCCCCGTCGCAAAGTGAGCCCAGCTCATCTTTCAGATATTTTTCCGGGGTTTCGACTAATTTCATACTGACCTTGAGCGGCCTGCAAAAAACTTCACCCCAATTGGTGCTGTATACAAAATGTACTTCCTGAATTTTTTTGCTTTCAGGCGGTACGCACAGGTTCACGATGAAAAAACCTCTTGTCAGACGCTCCGTAGTAAGAGTTTCCTCAATGGGTACATTGAACGTTTTCTTAGAAGGGAAAAAGAGCATCAGGTCACTGAATAGTTTCTTTATTTCACGCTCCCGTAGCGGACCGGAACTGATGTCGGTTTTGATTTGCATATCCTGATTATACAAGTCGTTCAGGGCCAGCCAGACCAACATGAAGTTAAGATCAGGTCCTGATTCAATGCGGGTCAGGATGTTTCTGGCCCCGGATTCATCGGGGTATTCCCCATAAACATTCCAGATCCCCTTTTGTTCTGAGCGGGAGATATTGATGGAATTGAAAAAGTGGGTTCTGGGGCCGGGCAGAGATAAGCGCAGGATTTTGTTCTGGCGTTTGGCAAAGGTGGAAAATATAACCCTGCCCAAGCGGGTCAGGTCTTCAGGGGTGATGGATATGCCGGGAATTTTGTCCTGTTCTCCCCGGACCTTCATGTAGGTGTTGATCATGAACTGGTTAATCCGCCTGCCCAGTTCAGCCACGGAACTGAAATCCGAAAGATCTTTGAATCCTTCAAAAGCTCCGCCGACTTCATCACCGGAGAGATTCATAGTGAATTCCATAAGTTCAACTTCTTCGGGACGGCGCGGGGAGGACTGAAGACCTGTTTCCCCTACAAGGCCGCATTTTAAGCGCAAGGCCATGGCTGTGAGCCAGATATAATCCTCATTACCGTGTGATTTGTAAAACTCCGCCAGCTCCTGATAAAGGCGCATGTATGGATCAACCCGTTTGATACTGCGTTTCCCGCTGATTATGTTCTTTTTCAGCTTCTCGCAGAGCAAGGAGTATTTACTGCCCGAAGTGTAAAGCTCCAAGAGACCGAATTTCATGATGGATTTGAAGGGGCTTTTAATGCCTTTAACAATCTGCCAGAGGGATGCCCCAAAGAATTCTTCAACCGGAATGTTGGGAATGTTGCCGAGGTCTATGAAAAAATCTTTACCTTTGAGCAGGACGACTTTCTTTTTACTGTCACTGTATGTCTTTTCGTTGGCTTCGGGAGGGGTAAACCACCATAGGGGCGGCTTGCCCGCTAACAGTAAGGCTGTGCGGTAGAATTCTTCTTTGAGTATTGCGCTCTGTGCGGACCCTGAACTTTCCGCATCACTCAATCCGAAACGGTTGTTGCGGATTTCGCGGGTGTCCATGATGAAAAAATGAATTTCCAGTCCGAATTCATTCATGGCCCATTTTTCGATGGCTGCGAGTTTTATTTTTAGTTTTTCCCTGTCTTCATCCGTTTTTCCGGCAAAGTCGCAGCAGACCCAGCAGTCCAGGTCAGAATCCGGGGTCTGGGCTATGGTCCCGGTACTGCCGATGGACATGAAAGCTTCAATAGGAATGGCTGATTTCGCACTGACGTCGTAATTCACTTCCGGAAAGAATTCTTCCAGCAGCCTGCTGGTCAGCGGGGTTAGCTCGTATCCGCAGATTCTGGAGCCCATGCAGAGATGGTCCATCCCTGACTTTATTTCAAATACGTTTGTATGCAGCAGTGCGGGAATTAATTTCAGTAGTTTCCTGCTGTGACTATCCAATTTGGATTCGGCCCAGTCCAGTCTTCTGTTGTTGTTCTCCGCGAAGTAGTTGTGGCAGCGTTCTATATCCTTAAGCACAAACCACCGTTTGATGGTTTTGTGCAGAATTCCACGACCATATTCACTGATGTCACCGAATCCTGCGGATCTTTTCTTCTGTATTTCCCTTGCAGTCAGTCTTGCTGCAAAGGTTCGGTCCTGAGCCTGAAGTAATTCCGGTGCTCCTGTTTTGATGTTCATGGCTCTGCAACCGTTGGTATTGCATTCTGAAAAATATGAACCGTGGATGCCCGTGTCTCTGAACAGTGCGGTTTCAAAGTCCGACAAGCTGAAGTCGCACCCTGTGAGCATGCCCTTATAAAAGAATGCTTCCCGGAAATCGCACGCTTGAAATAAGAGCTGCGTAAATCTTGTGCGACAGAAGTATGTGCCCGGAGTGGCAACTGCTTTGAATTGACAATTCTTGAGGTTGCTCAAGAAGAAAACTGCTGAATCAAAATGTGAAGTTTCAAAGGAACAGTTCTCAACTGTACAGTCATAAAATGTAGATTCATCAAGGGAGCAGCTGCTGAAATTGCAATCCTTGAATTCACATTCCAGAAAAACAGCATTGCTGAAGGTGCAGCCCTCAAAAGTGCAGCCTTTGAAGGAGCATTCCTCCATAAATGATTCTTTGAATTCGCAGGCTGAAAATGTTGAAGTTTGGAAGGTTATCCCGCGGGAGAGGCTTTTCCATTTGTTGAGTTTGTGCAGCCGCTGGTTGGTTATTTGTCCATCTGTGTACACATCCGGCATGCCGTCGGACTGGACTACCGGTTTTCCGAAAATTCGCTTGAATCCCCTCTGTTCCTGCTCCTTGTTCTCAATGTTGAGTACAATGGGGCCGCCCTGTTTGATGAAATCTACACCGGGGACGTTTTTGCCTTCCGGTATTTCAGGCCTGAGCGGTTCACTGAGAGAGTCTAGATCGATTATCCGGGCCAGTATCGGCTTGATAGCACTTTTCTTTTTGCTGCGGGATTGTTTGAGAACATCGTTTAAAATGTTTCCGAAACATTGCGGGTCCTCCTCACTGATGGTTGAAAAGAGTACCGCCAGCACCGGGGTACGAAATCCTTCTGGGATTTCGCTCATGAAGCGCGCGAAATTGTCACTGCTCAGCAGCGGAACCCGGTTGATCAGCTCCGCTCGGAGTTTGGGAGCTTCATTGAAAATCTGGGCGAAAATCCTGCCTCTCCGGCTGTTCCCGAATTTAGCCAAAAAATCCATTGCTGCTTTGGCCAAGGGCAGGGAAGGCGATTGAGCCAGCGGCAGGACTTCTTTGAGCAGTTCATCGTCAATTTCATCAGTGAGTCTTTCCACTGCACGGAGCACCTTTTCCATGATTATGGGGTCCATGGTTTTCAGGTGGAAGGAGACGTCTGTGACTATCTCGTTGTCCGGGTAGGGAGGCATACTTTCAGCACAAAGCGCTATTTCGTCCAGACTTTCAGGCTCGCGCAGTTTCTTCCGACATGTTTTCCCATAATTGCCAGCCATGAACCGGGCCAGTGAACTAAATGTTATTTGCCCTTTGCTGGTTCCGTTCTTTTCAAATAAATCAATGCTCTCGGATAGACCCAGTTCGTTGGCCAGATCAAGAATTGACTTTGCGAATTTTATCCTTTCCGGCACATCGTTGTCGTGAACAGCGAGCATGCGGTCTGCCACGGCAATGGCGATCTTATCATGTTGCCGGGAGAACCAGTTCTTGACCCGTGAAAATGGAAGTAACCGATTGCAGAGAAGCAGAGCTGCAAGGTTTCTACCACAAGGCCCCATCAGAGAGAGGTTGTCGAGACAGATGTCCTCGGTCGTATCATCCGGCACCGGGGCATATGATATTTTAGCACTCTGTTCAGCTTCCCGCTCAATGGCTTTAAGGCCGAGACCGTAAAACAGCATGGTGTATCTGGCTGACTCAAGTCCGTCCGGGGGAGTTTGAGTCCTGCTGAATTTGCCGTCAATCTTGTAACGCAATTCTGCAAGCTGCCGCTCTTCAGGAGGGTAAAGATTCAGCCTGCGCAGTTCCACGAGCAGGGTGTCATGTGTTTCTGTCTCAGCCATAAAATATCCTGACCTGTTTACCCTGTTTTCGTCAACAGCGCGATGGATTCCACATGCGCTGTATGCGGGAACATATCTACTGCTGCGAAGCGGTCCAGTCTGTATTTATTTTCCATTTTAGCCACATCACGGGCCAGGGTTGCAGGGTTGCAGGAAATGTAGAGAATTTTTTCCGGTCCCAACTCAACCAATTTTTTCAGGGACGGATCGGGAACCCCGGAACGCGGAGGGTCCACAATGACCATATCCGGGCGGTCCAGATTGGCAGGTAATCCTTTTTCGGAAGCAAGGTTACCCACGAGGTATTGCGTGTTCTCAAGTCCATTAAGCTTTGCGTTTTCTTTTGCTGATTTTACGGACTCTTCGGAAACCTCTATGCCGATAAGTTTGCCCACATCCTTGGCCATGAACATGCCTATGCCGCCGGAGCCGCAAAAAAGGTCCCAGACTACATCATTGAGGCCGGGAGCAGCCAGTTCCGTACTTTTTCGGTACAGAATCTCCGCGCCTTTAGAGTTGGTCTGGAAAAAAGCGTTGGGTGTGATCCGGTAATTGACTTCGCTGCCGTCGGCTCGGGTCAGTGTTTCGGTAATGTAATCCAGTCCGGTCAGCGAAATGAGTCTTTCCCCGGTGGCGAGGTCCGCACGTCCCTTGCGAGTGGAGTGCGCGAAACTCTTAAGCTGCGGGATGTTATCAAAAAGAAGTTTTCCCAGCCCTTTGATGGTGTGGTGAGACTTTGCAGGTTCGGTGATCAAATGGATCATCATTTCCCCGCTGTGGTGGGAGAAACGGACCACCAGCTTGCGCCAGTATCCGCCCCGGTTGTGGCGGTAGGTGCCGACCCCGGTTGCAGCGCAATAGTCCCGGACCAGTTTCGGGATATCAGCACACTGCTCCGGGAGCAGGGGACAGCTGTGAATGTTCAGTACTTCGGTTTCCGAGCCGCGTCTTTTGAATCCTAATTTAAGGGAATCACCGATACCGTGGAAAGAAAATTCCATTTTGTTACGGTAGCCGTATTCGAGAGGGGAAGGCTGCGCTTCTTTGCCCATGCCCGGCGTGTCTTCCGCAATTTTTCCGATGCGTTCCAGAGTTTCACAGACCTGACGTCCTTTCCAGAATGTTTGCGCACTGTATTTAATGTCCTGATGCAGGCAGCCGCCGCAGGTTCCGAAATATTCGCAGGGAGGAGTCTGTTCTTCTTCAACGTGGCTGACAATTTCAGTCCGTCTGGCCTCGGCGAATCTCTTTTTTGACTTGGTGATCTCGCAGAGAACTGTTTGACCCGGTACGACCCCTTCCACAAACAGGGTCAGTCCTTCGTAGCGTCCGATGCCTCGGCCTCCGAAAGCCAGTGATTCAATCTTGGTTTCAACTATATCGCCCTTACGGATAGGCTTGGTATCATTACTCATGTTTGACAGTTCTCCTTTGGTCGCTGTACGCTCCGGTTTATGATTGATAAAGCTACAGCACTTGAATCGGTTTTGCGGAAGCTTAAAAAACTTCCCGTGGGGCATTGCATAGACCTGCGCACGTATAAACGCAACCGTTCCCTTTTAATTTTGCATATTCGGGAGCTGGAATACATTATTTACGAAGACGGTTATGAAACAATCGAGCATCAAGCCGCATTCAAGGGCATGAAAAAACTCCTGAAGACCCTTTTCAAGAGAGAGTTTCCGCGTAGCAATAAAATTCGCATGTACGAGCTTGGCGAGTATAACGAAGAGAAGCACCGTCGCGAAATGAAAAAGCTCTAGAGCACTTTCGTCATCGTCTGAATGTTTGTAAGCTTGCCACCGCCCCGAAATCTGCATAATGGTAACATGCATTATATAAATTGGGCAGGAGAGATAAATGACTAGATGGTTTTCCTTTGTACAGCTTTTGTTGCTGATGGTTGCGGTTCCTTCTTTTGCGCAGGATGAGACTCAGAACAAAACCGAAGAGACTATTTCCGCGTCTGAAACAATTGTGATTCCCGCAGATTATAAAGAGCAAGGCATGGCTTCGTGGTATGGGGAAAAGTTTCAGGGCAAGCTTACCGCCAGCGGTGAACCTTATGACATGGAAAAAATGACCGCCGCCCACAATTATTTGCCGCTGGGTGTGAAAGTAAATGTAACCAACCTCAGCAATAAAAAGAAAGTTGCAGTAATCATCAATGATCGCGGTCCCTTTGTGCCGGACCGTATTATCGATCTTTCCCGCGCCGCAGCCCAGAAGCTGGGCTTTATTGATGCAGGCAAGGTCAAGGTGCTTATTGAGCCCTACCGCCCGGAGCCAGAACCGAAACCTGTTGCCGCTCCTGCTCCAGTCATTGTGCACAAGAAGCTTTACGGCGCATTCTACATTCAGGCCGGGGCCTACAAGGTTAAGGCCAATGCCGATCGTCTCATTGAAAGGCTGAACAAGGCCGGATTCCATAATACCCGCACCGTCCGGGTCGTCACCGACAGTGCCCAGATTTTCAAGGTTCAGCTTGGCATGTACAAGACCTTGGCAAATGTCCGCAAAGCCCACGTTTCACTTGGGAAGGGTTTTCCGGGAACCTTTGTTTTGGCGGATGTGATTCAGGATTAGTTTTTTTTAAAAAATTTGATATGAAAAAGTCCCGCAACACGGCAAGTGTTGCGGGACTTTTTTGAGTTTGAATTGTAGCCAGCATTATTGTAGCGGCTTATCATCCTTATCTTTATTTTCAACCTCTACATCAATGACATCGTGGTCAATGCGGCGTTTGGGCTGTTCCTGATTGGTCCAGGCTGTGAATTCTGAATTGTGGTGGACCACATGGATGTTAGGATTCTTCTTCATATTTTCGAACTGGGACCTGAGCATGCGCTTGAAATAGTTGCGGGTGAGCGGGAAGAGGATGAGCAGGCCGAATATATCGGTCATGAAGCCGGGGGTGAGCAGGACCAGTCCGGCCAGAAATATAAGTATAGCGTCAAGGATATCCTCGGCGGGCATGATGCCTTTATTGAGGTTTTCCTGAACCTTCTGCATGGTGGCCACGCCTTGTGACTTGGCAAGGGCCGCACCGACAAAGGCGGTGAGCAGACAGAGGGCAATGGCATTGAGGGTCCCGATTTCTGAACCGATCTGTACCAGAATGTAGAGATCGATCAGGGGAATAAGTACAAAACCCAGAAAAATCTTAGCGAACATTTAATCTCCCGTGCTTAATTTCATAGTTAGACGTTCTGGAATATAAGCATCAATCCTATGAAGACAAGCAGAATCATCACGATTCTTCTGTAAAGATTTTCCGAAACTTTTCCCGCAACTCCATTTCCTATCTTAGTTCCTACAAGTACCGGCAATAATGAAACTAGAAAAAGTTTTATCGAATAAAGTGTGGTCAGGCCGCTGGCGGCGTGGCCGATGGCGGAAAAACCCGCAGCGGATAGGAAAAAGCCAGCCAAAGTCGCTTTGAAATCGTTTTTTTCCCATCCGGATAAAGACGAAAATATGATTGTAGGCGGTCCACCTGCTCCAACTGATGCGGTTATTGCCCCGGTAAGGAAGCCGGGAATGACGCCCCATGTCGGTTTGATATTTAACTTTACCGGCTTGATCAGTAGTGAAAATGTTGCGTATCCGGCAACAAGGCAGCCTAGGCAGAGCAGAATTACCTGACTATCAAATTCTTTGAGGCTGTATGTCCCGAATGCTGCCCCGGGTATGCAGCCTAAAAGCAATGGTCCTATTTTCTTCATATCAAGGTTCGAGCGTAGAGAGACAGTTTGGCTCAAGTTGATGCAGATTCCACATAGTGCACTTATTACCACCGCTGTTTTGATATCAACAACAAATGAGAGCAGAGGCATGGCAATCAAGGCTGAACCGAACCCGGTCAGTCCTTGCAGAAAACTGGCACTGAAGAAAATTAGTGGAACAAGGAAGTATGGAGACATGGTAAATCCTTTTCAGGATGAACTGCATAGGGCAGTTGAAAAAGAGTGAAGCAGAAAACTAAATATTGCGTATGTCCAGCAGGGTTACGTTGTCGGGGAAAATTAGCAACGCCCTCTGGCTCATTGATTCCGGCGGTAGTTTTATTATATGCAGCAGAATAAAAAAAAGGCCGGACTTCTATAAGGAAGCCCGGCCTTTGGAATGACTATTTTTTGTTTTTCAGGGCTGCCTGAAGCTTGTCACCGAGCAGACCGCCGAAACCACCGGAGCCACCGGAGGTGGAGGAAGTTCTGGGAGCGGATTTGCGGGATGCGGACTTCTTGGGAGCGGACTTGGTGTATTCTTTCCAGTCGTTGTCTCCGTCAGCCTTCTTTGCGTCACCTGCGGTGAGGGTTACCTTGCGGTCAGAGGTGTTGATCTCTTCGATGGAGATGGTCACCTTGTCACCGGGCTTAAGGGCTTCAAGTTCAGCCTGTTTGCCGGAGCGGGTAATGCGGGACATGGGCAGCAGACCGGTAATGCCGGGAGCGAGGTTGATGAAGATACCGAACTCAGCGCGGTTCTCAACAGTACCCTCTACTCCCTGACCAACCTTGAAGGTGTCTTCCATATCCATCCAAGGATCACCGGCAGCGTCTTTCATGGACAGACCGATGCGGCGTTTGACCGGATCGATATCCTTGACCATGACAGCAACTTCCTGACCGGGGGAAACTTCGTCTTCCGGCTTGTGTACGCGCTTGGTGTAGCTCATCTCGGAAATGTGCACGAGACCTTCAATGCCGGGTGCGATTTCAACGAAAGCACCGAAGTCGGCACAGCGGACAACAGTGCCGCTGATTTTATCGCCGGCATTGAACTTGTCGCCTACTTCATCCCAAGGATCTGCCTGAAGCTGCTTGAGGGACAGGCCTATTTTGAGGCCTTTACCGTCTTTGCGCGGCTCCATGGCAAGGATGCGTACAGTTACTTCATCACCGGGCTGGACGATGTCCTCCGGCTTGGCGGAGCGGGACCAGCTCAGTTCAGAAATGTGAACCATGCCTTCTACGCCGGGTGCGAGTTCAACAAATGCGCCGAAAGGCATCAGTTTGGTGACTTTACCGTCGAGAACCGCATCGGGCTGGACGTCCTGCATAAACTGCTCGCGGACTTTTTCCTGTTCCTGTTCGAGAAGAACTCTTCTGGAAACAACGACGTTGCGACCGTTTTCTTCGAACTTGATGACCTGAAAATTGTGGGTGCTGCCAACAAAAGCTTCAGCGTCTTCGACAAACGAGGTGTCGATCTGGCTGACCGGGCAGAACACTTTGCGGTGCATCATTTTAACTCTGAAGCCGCCTTTGCAGGTTTCTGCAACCTTGCCTTCGACCGGGACTTTGTTCTCGTATGCTTCACGCAGCATATTGAGACCGCCCGCGCCGGACATGGCTTTGGAAAGTACGATTTCATTGTTGTTCATGGAGATAACGTAGAGTTCCACGCTGTCTCCGTCCTTAACTGTCAGTTCGCCTTCTTCATTGGTCAGCTCATCGCGGTCGACAATTCCATCTACCTTGGACCCGGTGTCAACAAACACGGAATCTTTGGTGATGGAAATGACAGTTCCTTTGATTTGGTCTCCGACCTGAAGGTTGTCGTTGGATTCGGACTGGAAGGCTTCAAACAGTTCGGCAAAGTTCTCTTCGCCATTTGTTTCCAAGTTTTTCTCGGACATGCTCTTGTATCTCCTGAAAGGGCAAATTGGTCCCGGCAAGGTAGGTTTTTTATAGTGCCGTGAACAATGGGAACCTAACGGGAAAAGGCGCAATTTTCAAACGATTTATTCATATATTTTTTATTGCGCTTTTCCGTGCCTAGCCGCGCCCAGTGCCCCTGCGAAATCTGGTTCTTCAGGAATGAGCGGTTTTATGTCTAGTGATTCTTCTAACATACTGACAACACAGGGGTTGTTTGCAACTCCTCCGGCAAAGACCAGCGGTCCTTTCAAACCAACCCGGCTCAGCATATTGGTTGTGCGGCGTACAATGGACCCATGCAGACCCAGCGCAATATCGCGCGGATTTTTGCCCTGCGCCATGAGCGAGGTGGCTTCGGTCTCAGCAAAAACAGTACACATACTGTTGATCTGGAGCGGTTCGCTACCTTCCAGCGCATAGCTTCCGAAATCTTCAATGGGAATCTGAAATACAGTCGCCAGATGTTCCAGAAATTTTCCGGTCCCGGCAGCGCAACGGTCATTCATTTCAAATTTTGCCACTTTTCCTTTACCGAGCAGGGAAATGGCCTTGGTATCCTGCCCACCTATATCCAGAATGGTTCGTGCTTCCGGGTAAAGGTGCGAAACGCCCAGCGCGTATGCCTTAATTTCAGTGAGTGAAATGCATTCGCAGCCGGTAAGTTCTTCAGTTACCAGTTTGCGCCCATATCCGGTGGCGGCAATGCGTTTAAGCTTTACGCCGTCCAGAATTTTATTAATCTGCGATGATGGATCAAAAGTAGTGGGGAGCTTGCGTTTGATGGCGATTTCATCACCATCAATAACCACCAGTTCCATGGAACGTGATCCAATATCAATGCCTGCTATCATGTAAACTCCTATTAAAAGGGGTAGATGTAAAACACCTACCCCTTTTAATACTAAGATATAATTTCTACAAATGCTTCAACACGGGTCTTTAATTGCTCTACATCTTCCATGCTGTAATCTGTTTCGATTGCCAGCATGGGCACTTCGGAATCGGCAAGAGCTTTTTCCACTTTGAAAGTTTCGTGGGTGTATGGCTGACAGAACATGAGTGAATAATGGATTACGCCATCCACTTTGGTTTCTTTAGCCAGCTTGGTGATGTTTTCCAAACGTTCATTGTTGGGAGTGAAGCAGGCACAGTCGATTTTCATGTAGCGGTCGCAGATTGCGTCGATCATTTCTTCTACGGTCTCAGCGGATTCGTCTACCAGATCACGGGAGTTACGGGTTCCGATACAGGATTCTTCGGAAACAACCACCGCGCCGGAGCTTTCCACGATGTAGGGCAGCTTCCAGTTGGGCACAGCCATGGGGCACCCTGCCAGCATGAGCCGGGGAGTTTTTTCAGGAACGATGCCTTCACTTTTGGCGATGCGTTCTTCGATCTGGTCGCAAAGGGCGTTGATGGAGTTGGTGAAGCGCACCGGATCATCATAAAAACTGACCTGATTGATAAGCAGCACATCACGCCCGGAAATGGGAGTGGGTACAGCGGCGCGCAGGGTGTTCAACCGTTGCAGGGCACGACGCTTGTCATTGACGGTTTTGATGGATTTCTTGAGAGTTTCGGCGGTGATGGTTTTTCCGGTCAGCTTTTCAAGTTTTTCTTTGTAACGCATTACTTCGGCTTTCCAGAGTTCACGGTCTGAAGCTTCCTTGCGCTGGGGGATTTCCATGACGTACATGGGGGCCATTTCTCCGAATGCCTCGTAGGCTTTCTTTTTGCCGTCGCAGGTGGTTTCACCGATGATCAGGTCGCAGGATTCGGTGTAAGGGCAGATTTTGGCCATTTTGAAACCGATGAAAGATTTGATCAGGGCGCAGGTGTTGCGGGGGACAACGGTCTCGGCTGCCTCAGTTCCGGCATCAGCTCCGGCGCAGAGTCCCACTTGGATGGCATCCACTGCAAGGGTCAATTCTTCGGGAACAAAAACGCAGAAAGTACCGATAATTTTGCGGCCTTGTTTTTGGGCATCCACCAATTCCTGAATACGCAGACCGTGGACCTCTGAGAGTACGAAATCAAGATATTCCATACCCTGCAAGCGGCCCTGCTGGCTCATGTAGATGTCACCGTAGAATTTTCCCAGAACTTCCAGCAGCCCTTCATGAGCTTCAATATCGAGGTTCAGGTTTTCCCACATATCGGTGTACGAAGCTTTTTCCATGATCAAATCTCCCGAATTTATTGTTGAAAAAGGTTACGGCTAAACCTCTCTTGGATAAATCAGTTTCGGGGCTGCGACAAATTGATTTAAATTATCTGTTTGAGATTAATGGATTTGTCTGTCCGATAAGTGAAATTCCTTTCGCTGGCTTTAACGCGGGGTTTCATATAACTCTCTCCATCACATTTATTTCGGGGGAGAAATTGAGAAAAGACGAAGCTACAGCATACGCGCGGGGTTTGACCCCGGAACGGGAATTCAGCGCGGCCTACATGGATGTCCGCAACCTGCGGGCATTGCTCCAGAAGGAACCGGCATGTGCGGATGATGAGATCGTTCATGCAGTCTGGGATGTGATCATGGAGCAACGCTACAGCTCCCAGCGCATGTCGCAACTTCTTTACCGGGAATGCGCCAAGGCGCTGGCTAGCATCGGGCACGGCTGTCCGGACTCTGCTGTTTCGCATTCAGCTTTGCACTTGCAGATTCAGGCTGCTTCAAGCTGTAAAAAATATGCTGCTGTAGAGGCTTCCGGCGGGCTGGGGGGATTGCCCTTTGAGATTTCATTGCCTGATCCCCCGGAATCGTTTTCCGGCTTTGCTCCTTCTGTAAAGTGGGAAATCTTGCTCAAAAATGCCGAAGTAGTGGGCGATCCTGTATTCTCAGGGCGTAGCGCGGTCATGCAGGCCGAAGGCGAGAACAGAATCTTCGCTATCAAAATTTTGCGTAAGGGCGAGGTTCCCGAAGGATTGCATCTTGAAGGACGCTGGATGGAACGGCTCTGCAATGAGTCCGGGACCGAAGGTATTCGTTTCGATTGCCCGTGCCCGTATACCATCGGGGGGCACGTTGTTTTCAAACTGGAAGGACTGCCCGCAAGCGCGCCGGAGAATTTGCACGAAGAACTTTACGCCATGGCTTATCATGCCCACAGCGATTACTTTATCTACCCCAACGATGACCGCGAGGAGAAACGCTGCTGCGCTGATGAAATGCTGGAAATTATGGGCCGTAATTCTTTTCTGCTGGGCCAACTTGCCGGGCAGGGCATAGTGCACGATGCGCCCATTCCTCTTTTTCATAACCGGGTGCAGGCTACTCGGCGCACGGATGAAGGAGTCTACGAATGGCGCAGATTCGGCAGGCTGGACCGCTGGCTTGATTCCTGCCGTTATCCCAATTTCGGGCGTTCGGGATTGCGGGATTTTGAACATTTTCAGGTTATGAAACCGGGTCGTGATCCTTTTTATTGGGCCATCGGGTCACATTTCATGTCTATCCTGCTGGTGCTGGGCAGCTGGTTCCGGGCGCAGGAACCTCAGCTTTGCGGCTTGGACGGGAATAACGAACCCATTGATGCCCGCCATCTCTTTGATGCTGATTTCTTTGAGCGTGTGGTGAAACATTGTTTCGATCAATATTATTTGGGATTCACCGGAAAAGAGTTTCATAATGAAATTGACCTGCACATCCCTGAACTGGTGCAGGACATGATTAATGAAATGGGCGTGGATCGACACATGTTCGAATTCATGCGCGTGGTGGATCAGGAAATTTTAGAAGATGATGAGTTTCGCAAATATCTCATCAAATGCGGCATGGAGCCGGATAAGGCATATTCCATCGAAAAGAATAAGGAAGATATTCCCCTGACCACCGGACCGCATCTTGGTGACTTCAACAGTACCATATCATTACCGGAAATTATCGAATGGTCTGCCATGGCAGCGGGGTGTTGTATTGCTTCGCGGGCTTTGGGGGATCGGTGGGGGTAGAGGGGAGAGTGCAGAGTTAACTTTAACGCACCTCAAACTCCACAGCATCCACCCGCCCAATCTCATCACTTACTGAAATCCTGTGTTTCCCGACACTTATTTCAGTGAACAGCTTTTCATCAAACTTTCCCTGACTTACCAATCGGCCATCAAGGAACCAGTGTAGGGTTCCGCTGTCCGGGCCTGCTTCGGCTTTGAGGGCTATCTGCTGGAATTTCAGCGGGGTGTCCTTGCGTAGTAAATAGGGTGTATTCGCTGCCGGGGAGATAATTTTCGGGGCGATGCCGGATGGAATCAGGTCGCAATCCGGGGCTAGTGGTGGCAACTGAGGTATTTCGAGGTTGTTTTCAGCCCGCCATCTTGCCAGCTTAGCAGGGATGGTGCGGATTATTTTTGTTTTGATGCCCTTGCGTCCGAGACATTCCCCGGAAATGCGGTAACCGCTTTTACCGTCCACGAAAATTTGTCGGCAATCTTCACAGGGATGCAGCCGTGTTTTACCGGAAAGGGTACGCATGGTGGTGCGCTTGGAACAGAACGGGCCGGGAAGCTGTCGACTATGGGCGCAGACTTCCACCTCGCTGATGCCGGAACCTTCCGGCGGCTGGGGCAGTTTTCCGCCGGGAGCAGCCAGACGGAGCAGGTCAAAGAGCAGCGGTCCGGCATGGACTGCCCCGGAAATACCCTTGCGCGGCCTGCCGTCCGGGTTGCCTACCCAGACGCCGATGGCGTAATTCCCTGAAATCCCTACAGCCCATGCGTCTCGATGACCGAATGATGTTCCGGTTTTCCACGCGGCTTCGGGCATGTCGCGGGTGAGCATCCATGTTTCGTTCATTTCCGGTCTGGTCACTGAGGAAAGCATTTCAAGGACCAGCCATGCTGATTCCGGGGAAAGAATCTGCGCGCTGATATTGTTTTCCCCGGCAGTGACGCTGAATGGTTTAAATTTCCCGCCATCAGCCAGCGATGCATAAAGATTCGTCAATTCGGTCAGCTTGATTTCACATCCGCCAAGCGCAAGGGGCAAACCGTACTCCATTGGAGCTTTCTCAAGAGTGCTGATCCCGCCTTTTTTGAGCAGATCGATGAATTCCGCCACCCCGGTTCGGGCGAGAGTGTTTACTGCCGGGATGTTGAGGGACTTGGCAAGGGCCTGCCGAACCGTGACCTGTCCGTGGTACATGTGGTCGTAGTTTTGCGGGGAGTATCCTGCGTAATCCACCGGGATGTCATATACAAATGATTCCGGGACCAGCTTGCCCTGATCAAAGGCCAGCCCGTAAATAAAAGGTTTGAGGGTCGAGCCGGGAGAACGTTTGGTGCCAGCCAGATTAATTGCCCCACCGAATCCTTTTTCAAAGAAGTCCGCTGAACCGACCAATGCCCGTATCTCACGGCTAGGAATATGAATGATTACGCAGGCTGCGTTGTCTATGTCATCCCCACGCAAACGGGCCACGTGGGTCTCCAGCATGTTCTGAGCATATTGCTGTAAGTCGGAATTAAGGGTGGTGATTGTTTCAGGAACTCGACCACCGCGTTCTAAAACCATGCGGCAAAAATGAGGAGCCTTGAGCGGTACGGGACGAATAGAATCCGGTAACGGCAACTTCATGTTGCGTTCAATTTCATCCGTAGGGAAAACTCCCTTTTCCGCTAATTGGAGCATAATCCGATTTCGTCCTGCCCGCGCCTGCTGCGGATTGCGTAGTGGATCATAAAAAACAGGTCCACGCGGAATGGTGGTCAGTAAGGCAGATTCACCAAGTGAAAGAGTGTCCGGGGCATGCCCGAAATAAAAATGGGAAGCCGCTCCAACGCCGACGATATTTCCGCCATAGGGTAGCATGTTCAGGTAAATTTCCAGCAGTTCATCATTAGAATGATGCAGCTTAAGCTGCAAAGCCCGGAAAGCTTCAATACTTTTTGCCCATAAAGTTCTCTTCTTCGGCTCAGCCATGCGCGCAATCTGCATGGGGATAGTCGAGGCCCCGGAAACAACACGTCCGGCAGCGATATTGGCAACAGCAGCACGAATAATTGAAACCGGATTAATCCCCGGATGGTATTCAAACCATCGATCTTCCGAAGCAATGAGAGTCTTTTTTAATTCCGGTGAAACCTTTGCAAAGTCCGCATGCATACGCCGCGCCCCATCCGGGGGCAGGAAAATACGCAAGGCTTTGCCTTCACGGTCTCTAACAACCGAGGCAACAGGAGGATGCAGCTTGTGCTTAGGAAACGGGAAAAGTAGATCGAGCGCAAAAAAGGACGCGATCAGGAAGAATACGACTCCACCAAATATAAATAAATTTCTCTTCCTCATCACGATATGAACTTAACCAACGGTGCAACTAAAAGGTTCTGAAGGGGATGGGGTCTGGGGAAGGGGAAACTCTTGCAAGAGTTTCCCCTTCCCCAGCCGCCGGAGGCAAACTATTTAATAATCATCTTACCAAGCGCGGTAGCTGCGGACTTTTCAGGATCATACATCCCTTCCACCTGCACCGGAGGTACTTTGAACTCCCCACGGGTCACGGCCCGCAGCAGGGTCACGTTCTCAACCTTGCCCTTTGCAGGGATAGACGAGAATACAAGTACCCGGTCATCGCGAATATCTACATGGTCGGGGCGAACATTGCCTTTGTCGATCCATGGTAAATCCTCGCGGGTGGCAAGTTTGGTGTTCTCCGGTTCCAGACCGGACGGTAACAGACAACTGATCACCGCATTGGATACAGGCTTGGCTGTGGAACTGACCACAGTGCGCATGGCAACAAGTTGACCCTGCTTAATGGAGTTTATGTCCAGCGGCTCACCGTCGCGGGTCAGAAACTCGCGTTTGATTTCAAGCCCGTTGGAATAAGACTTCCAACTTTCGATGGTCGGTACTGCGCGGCTGTTAACTGCCCAGACAAAAGTTCCTTCTTCGGGCGTGGAATCCAACTCAATGGAAAGATCCGCATTGCCTTTAACCGTAACCTGCGCGGTTCCGCTGGTTTCAAATGAAGCAAGCTCCTTACCACCACTCATGATCTTTCCTGCCGGATGCGGCGCGGACTTGGTCTGTCCGAAGAAAGTGCCCAGCGCAAGGAAACCAAGAGCATTGTCCTGAGTCACATTGCGTCCATCGTCAGCCATGAGATTGTAAAGCTTGTTGGCAAGCTGCGGGATGGCTCCGTCCTTGCGGTCAGCTTCCATGCGCACCAAAAGTTCAAGTGCTAGATCACGTACTTCCGAGCTGAACAGCTGATCCTTGTCCTTACCTTTTACTGCGGCAGGTTTGGCCGAGATAAGTTCCCGATAGGCTGCCATGTCACCGGAAGCGGCAAAGGCTCCAGCAAGCAGGGTTAGGGAAAGCTTATCCATGTCCGCTGCTTTTTGTTCGCGCAGGTAGTTCATGGGACCGTGCATGACCTTGCCGGAACGGGCCAGCACATACTGGGCGTAGCAGGGCAGACGGTAGGAATAGCCCTCGCGGATGGTGTCAGCGTAGTTTGTTGCAGCATAGCGTTTTGCCCGGCTTAAGAGCATACTATCCACCTGATAACCGGAAATGGCGGCCTGTTGCAGAAAATGCAGCACGTAGACGGATACCCACGGCTCGGAACGATGTCCGCCGGGCCACATGGAAAAACCACCGTCGGATGTCTGCATCATGGACAGCCTGCTCAGGGCGGACTGAACCATGTATTGCGGGGATTCTTTATCAAAAGACTGAGGCGAAAGCTCGCGGGCCAGTTCAGGGAATTTCAGCAGCGGAAATGCCTGAGATACGGTCTGCTCCGCGCATCCGTAAGGATAATGAAGCAGATAATCGAGCTTCCCGGTAAGGCGAAGCATGGGCTGGTTACCGATAAGCAGTGTGCGCTCGATGGTGGCGGGCCTCATGCTTTCAAGTTTTGCTGAAAGCTTGGTTGATTTATCTTTCATGAAACCGGACTGGGATGAACGCTGCACAGGCAGAGCCGCGCGGATGTTCAGATCAATGCTGGTTTCGGCTATTTCATTGTTGCCTTCAGCTGAGAATTTGAAGGCTGCCGGACCGAGGTCCGCTTCAGTCTGAGTTTTGAAGAAAGCGGTCTTCTGTCTGCCTTGCGGTACGATGAAACCTTCAAGCCCCATTTTATTCTGCAAGGATCCGTTGGTCGACACAGTTATATTGAACTTGCCGTCTTGCGGGGTGTCGTTGCGTACGCTGACCGGGATATCGAATATTTCATCCGGGGCAAGGAAACGGGGCAGGGTCGGTGTTACCATGAGCGGTGAACGCACGGTCATGATTTTCGAGGCCGAGCCGAATTTTCTGCCGTCACTGACTACAGCCATGATGCGCAAAGCACCGCTGAATTCGGGGATCTCGGCATTGAAGATGGCCTTACCATGCTTATCCGCAGTGATGATCCCGGACCAAAAGGTGACCGGCTTGACTCTGCGGATGGCGGAACTGCCTGCAAATTGCTTCATCATAGCCAGTTCCATGCCGCCGCCTGCAACGGCCTTATTGATAGGTCCGGCATCAGGCATGAGCAGCCCGAAGGTATCGGACCAGCGCACAGCAAGGGCACGCTTGGCGTAGAAGTAGTCGAAGGGGCTGGGTGTTTTCTGCCCGGAGAGGCGCAGGATGCCTTCGTCTACCGCGGCAATAGTCAGTTTTGCGCCGGGTTTGGTATTTATTTGCAGGGCTACGGTCCGTTCAGGACGGGTTGTCTTGGGACAGGTTATATCGATACCGAGCCTGTTGCTTTCGCGATCCACAAACAAAGGCACCGCGCCCACTGCCCGTGCGCTGGAACCTGCTTCAAGCTTGTTCACCGAGCGGATCAGGGTGGCGGTTACGTATGCATTGGGGCTGATTCCTTTTTGCACCGGAACTTTGATGGTGGCAGTGTTGCCCTTAACCTCAAGAGTTTTGGTCCAGCGAATGGAGTTATCTTCAATGGCGATCAGCATGCGTCCGGCAAAGGGAGTGCGAATCTGGTACTGGGCCATTTCGCCGGGTTTGTAGTCACCCTTGCGGGTGGGGATGATCTCAAGTCGGGCCGGATTTTCTAAGGCCCACGGGGAATAACCCCAGCCGCCGCAGAAAAAGTCCGCCTGTGCGGAAACACCGGATTCGGGATCGCTGAGGATTACCCGGTAGCTGCCGAATTCCGGCGGGCTGACTTTGAATGTTCCGATAGCATCCTTGGCGGATATTTCGCGGGTCTCTAGCAATTGCGGGTCACGCTCGGTAACATATTTATATGAACCGGACGGGGTGGCCCGGACAATGGTCTGCCAACGGTCACGGTAAAGCTTCATGAGCAGCTTTCCGGCCTTGGTCTTATCGCCTTCCGGGGTCAGGGTCACGTAGTCGAGCTTAACGGACTCGCCTTGTTCATAGCCTTGCTTGGTCAATCTTTTCAGGCCGGGATAGAATTTTGAAATACGTACCGGATCGGTCTTAGTCGCTGTTACTCCGCGTCCTCCGGTTTCGCTGACCCGTGCGGTAAGCCTAGCCTGAATAGCTGAATCGGACTTGATGGACGCAGGGATAGGAACCGAGAAGGAAAACTTGCCGGACTCGTTAAGCTTGGCTTCAGTCTTCAAAATCTCACGAGGTTTGAAGGTGCTTTTATCGGTGTTGAATCGATAAGCTTCGTATCCTTCAGGTTTGAATTCCACAGGTTCGAGCATTGCCCGTGCGCTGACTGGAAGATTCTCAGCCGGAGGTCCGAACAGGTAGCGGCCTTCCACCTCGAAATCAAGATTCTGCCCCACAGAAGCTGTTTTGGTGGTGATAATTTCCGCGCTGATGCGGTCAGGCATGAAATCTTCCACGGAATAGCGGAAGTTACCGATACGTTCATTACCTGCGAGCAGTTTGATGTTGAACTGTCCGGTAGGCGAGTAGTCGGGGATGGCTCGTTTGAATTCAACCAAACCCTGATCATCGGTATGCGCAGTGCGGCGGAAAAGTTCCCGTCCGCGCTGGTCGGAATAGATCAGGACTACGGGCATTTTCTTAGGCGGCTCAAGTTTGCGGTCGCGGACCACAGCTACGCCTTTAACGGTTTCGCCGGGACGGTAGAGATTGCGTTCTCCGTAAGTGAAAGCGGTCAGCCCCTTGGGTGAGAGCCGCTGTCCGGCTATGTCCAGCCCGGAGCGATCAGTGGCAAAGCGGTCCATGAGCATGAAAGTCATGTCATTTTTGCGGGTGACCACAGCCATGTACGGGCGGCCGAGGTCCTTACTCATGTCTTTTTTCTTGATGATCAGCATGCCCCGTGAATTAGTGGTCCCGGTTGCCATTATCTGGTTGCGGTTGCTGATCAGCTGTACCTTGGCATCAACCACGGGCTTGAGATTGGAAAGTGAGGAAATCCAGAACAGGGTTTCTTTGTCGCCTTGCTTGGCGACCACGCCGAGGTCGGTGATCATGACCCAGCGTTGCACTCCCTGGCCTTTGCCCGGAACAGTCGCCGCTATGCGGTAAAGACCTTTGCCTCCTTCGGCAATAAAGCTTTTCACTGAGAGCGGGGTGGTCTTTTTTACGTTCTTTTTAGCGGAAGTCTTGATTTTGCCGGAGAAAATACGGTTTCCCAGAGCTGCGGAAATTCCGCCGCCGTAAGTGCTGGGATCAAAGGCCATGTAGCCGTAATGGGTGAAGAGTGAGAAAAGGTTGTTGGGAAATACCCGGTCCACGGTGACGTTCACTTCGCGGGTGTTGACGGTATCTATCCCAAGGGTTTTGTAGCCGGATTCAGAGAGAAACATGCCGGCGGAGGAGAAATCGGCTGTGGGTGCTATGTCCGGGATGATGATATTTTCAGTGATGCTCTTTTCAAGCAAAGCCCCGTCAGCAGCGGCAAGACCTTTTTTCAGAGCTACGGAATATTTTTTACCCGGTTCGAATGAGCCGGAAAGGATCAGTTTTTTACCGGACGCGGCAGCTGAAACCTTGACGGCGGGTTTGATGCTCAGCATCTCAAGCCCCTTTGCCGGGATAACCGGACTGGAAAATCCCAATTCCACTCTTGCCCCGGAAAGGGAGCTTGCGGCCTTGTAGCCTGAGTATCCGAGTACAGGGTTGAAAACTACTTCGATTTTCTTTTCATAATCTTTGCCCAGAACCATGGCTCCGCGGCCGTCAGGAAGGTCTTTGTTTATTTTAAGGACGTATGTTTTGGGTTCTACTTCCTTTTCCACGGGTGCGCTTACAAAACGCTGGTAGTAGTCATCATAATTGGTGGTGATGCTTAAGGGGACATCTTTGCCGTCCGGTCCGGTCAGAGAAATATTTTTTAGTGTATTTTCCGGGGTTACATAATTACTGAAATTGATGTGCCCCTCTATACGGACTTTGCGTCCCTGACCCGCTACAGGCTCGGTACGCATACCGATTTCTTTGACCCCGAAACTTCCGGTCTGCACTTTGAAAGTTTTTTCGCCATCAAGTCTCTGGCCGCTGAGCAGAAAATTTTCCGGTTTCAGTTCTATGGTGAAGCTGGTGTCGCCCTTGAAAGCCGGGTCGGCAGTAAAGCGTAGAGCATAGGGATTGATCCAGCGCCATTCCCCTTTCACTTCCGGGGTGATAGTGGCCGGGGCTTTTTTCAGAGCAAAGGAGGGAACTTCCGGGCCGATGGGCATGTCAAAGGCCAGCAGCAACTGCGAATAGCCCTGACTGTCGAGGCTTACGTCAGTTACTTTTACCCCTTCCCCGGAATCCATTCTAGCGGATACGGAATCGTGTTTGGTTTTGAGTAAACCAGCCGCCTGAATGATGCATATCATGAGCAGTAGGGCGATGATGATGTTTTTTTTATCCTTGAACGGGGTCGGTCCTCTGTCCATGTTGAAATCCTCGTCTTTATGTAAAATTTATTTAATTACGTTTATTGCTACGCTGATAATGCCATTTTTTTTCCGCGCAGTCATCGTGCTGAAGATGCCCTTTTTTAATAATAGCATGGTTTTTATGACTTTGCCTGTCTGTTTTGGGATCGTTTGCAAGATATCGTCAATAATGTATAGCTATAATAGTATCGAGATTTTGCTTTGCCAATTTGTGAAGTTAAAGGAGTTTGTTTTGGAGAATCATAATATTGCGATTATCGGGCTCGGAAGGGTTGGGTCTGTTTTTCTTCAGAAAGCTTTGGCTGCTGAAAGCGTGATGAAGGTAAGAGCTGTTTGTGAGATGTGCGACACACCAGGCAGGGAGTTGGCAGAAGAAAAAAATATACCAATAATGGATCTTCGTGACATTATTGATCTCGGAGTTGAGGTAGATGTTATTTTTGATCTTACCGGAGATAAGAATGTGTCCGGCATTTTGCAGGAAAAGCTGTGTAAGGAGTGTAACAGCTATACCCAAGTTGCTCCCCTTCGCTTGGCCAGACTTGTCTGGTCGCTTATCGCCGGTGATGAGTACCTGCCGGACATGGGCAAAAGCAAAAGTCAGACCTATGCAGACATGCTTCTGAAGGGTTGAAAAAGCCTGATTCCTAAGTCAATATCGGCAGGGAGATGGTAAATCTGGTTCCTTCTCCGGGGTTGGAGTCCGCAGAGATTGTTCCCCCATGATTCTGGGTGATGATATAATAGGAAACAGAAAGCCCAAGTCCGGTTCCGATTCCCGGTTCTTTGGTGGAGTAGAAAGGCTCGAATATTCTTTCCAATTCTTTCTGATTTATTCCAGGACCGTTATCTTCTATCTCCACCCGTACAAAATTTTCATCCGAAGACGTTCTGATTGTTATGGTCGGGATCTTGTCTCCCTTTTGTCTTTCCATCAGTGCTTGCGCTGCATTTTTTATAAGACTAAAGATTACTTGACGAATTTCCATTTCTGTAAAGTTGAACATGGGCGATGAATTGAAGTCACGAATAATTTTTATTTTTTTAAAGTCATATTTTTTCTTGAAATCATAGTCGTTGGCGGCCAGCGACAGGGCGGTCTCAATTACAGGCTCAATAGTTCCCGAAGATTTAGATGAATTACTTTTCCGGCTGAATTCCAGCATTGATTTTACTATCGCAGCAGCGCGTGTTCCCGCATCCTGAATACTGCGCAAGTATTCGTTTATGCCTCTTTTATCCATGTAGTTTCGTAGATTATCCAGATCTATGTCGCATTTCTCCGCAACCGGAATATTGCTTTTGAGTGTTGGGGAGGTCCTGCGGATAATATTCTGGGTTACCTGCATGATGATTCCCAGTGGATTGTTGATTTCATGGGCCATGCCTGCGGCCAGTCCGCCGATGGACATCATTTTTTCTGTCTGAACCATGAGTTTTTGCATTTTTCTGCGTTCGGTGATGTTACGCATTACTATAAGCAGTTTCTTCTGACCGCCGATGGATGCCACCCGTGCGAGGTTGTCAGTCCAGAAAGCTTCGCCTGTTATTTTTTTAACCATCCATTCGAAATGAACGGACTCCCCGGAGAGGGCCTTGTTGAATAACTCAGCGGCATACTTGCTGTCGTATGGTGGGCTGTTGAAACTTATTGCTTCCGGTCCCATTCCGATGGCTTCGGTTCTCTTCATGCCGAAGAAATCCAGAAAGGTTTGGTTTACATCTGTGAATATTTTTTTATCGATATCCAGAACTCCGATGGCATCCTTGGTAGCGTTGAATATTTCGCGATAGGTTATTTCAGATTTGAGGAGTTCGCTTTTAGCGGATTCTCGGCTGTCGATCATATTATTGGCCAGTTCAGCCATGTTATCGAATTCGGTGAAGTCAATCCGTGAGCGGTCAATTTTCAATGTGGAGTAAGTTCCCTTGCGGAAAAAGTTTTCAAATGAATTGAAATTATCAGTTAAGACCCGTTTGAAGCGCTCAGCAAAGATCAGGACTATAAGCGAGTGCAGAATAACAAGGGTCAGTACCGCGGCCAAATGCAGCAGCAAAGTGTTCCATAGCTGGTCTTTTTTTTGTTGGAGTACATCCTCCAATTGGTCAATATTAATGCTTGCTCCGAGAATCCAGTTCCACCCCGGAACTGTTTCGCAATAACTTGTTCTTTTGTATGTCTTGAAGCTGGATGAGACTGACGGGCTTCTGTATGTAACGAATCGCCCTCCTAATTTGGCGGCTTTGATGAATTCCTGAACAATGTGTACCCCGTCCGAGCTTTTAAGCTTCATGATACTTTTGCCTTTGTTTTTACCTAGGAGTGATACTCCCCCGAAAGTTCCGGCAAAGTATTCATCGCCGCCTGAGTTCAATTTGTTCAGCCGTTTTAGAACATGCTCTTGAGTGCGCTGGGTTATGGTATCCTGGTAATTTCCTGTGCCAAGTATCCATTGGTAAGGTTCAAATAGTTTTATGAAAGAGGTTTTTTCGTAAGGTTTTTTTGAAGCACCGGGTTTAGGCCACAGGTAGTCTATGTATCCTTCTCCGCGTTTATCAGCGAGTCGGATCATTTCTTTCAAAATATACCTATTGTCGGATGTTTTAGCGTTCAGGACATTGTTTCCTGTTGTGTTTGGCGCTTCGGTGTGCAGTTTTAGCACTCCGTCCATTCCGACAATGAAAAGATATGAATCATCATAATCATAAATCATGGCCTGTAGGGTTGTCTTGATGAGTTCCTTGAGTTCATCTTCAGGCATGGTATTTTTGTATGTTCCATATAGGTTCATGGCCAGGCTGTGTGCTTCCATAATGGAATTTTTGATACTCTTGAGGCTTGCGGTTCTGGCTGTGTCGCGGCTGAATTTAATGTAGTCCTGCATTTGTGAAATTTCTTTTTTAAGGGAATTTTCCACACTGCCCATAGTTTCGTTTTCTGCTTCGTGTAGCTCTTTCTGGTAATTGGAACTCATGAAATATATGGTAATGCCGCCGAAAATAATTATCGACGAAAAGCAGAGAGCCAGTATGGAGCGGGAGAGTATGGTGACTATACTTTTCATGAACTTACCGATTCTATTTTAAAATGGTTTAAGCACTGTCCGTTTGTTGCGTACGGGAAGAGCGTCTTCATCATAAAAGATACCATTGCTGTGGGGGCGGGACAAGAAAGTATTGCTATTCAATGCTTAAAAAATAGATTTTGTTGAGCGGAAGTAGGGCAGTCAAGGTGTGGAGGCGATTTTTGAAATGAAAAAAGGGTTACGATCATTTGATCGTAACCCTTTGATTTATCGAGGTGGTGCGCCTGAGAGGATTCGAACCTCTGACCTACGGATTCGTAGTCCGGCACTCTATCCAGCTGAGCTACAGGCGCACACCGAAGAATGAGTATTTATGTGTATTCTTCGAATTGGTCAAGTGTTAATTTCATAAAAAATGAAAAAAATGAACAAAGAAGAATCATAAATTTAAGATCGTTGCTAGTCCGGAAAATTAACTTACCGGAGGTCGCGTTTTAAATGAAGAGGGTCACGATCATGAGATCGCAACCCATTGAATTCATTGCGTGGTGCGCCTGAGAGGATTCGAACCTCTGACCTACGGATTCGTAGTCCGGCACTCTATCCAGCTGAGCTACAGGCGCACGCTGAAGAGGGTTCTATGGAGAAACCTTCTTCAGGTCAAGAGTTATTTTAAGACAAATTGATGTTTTTGTGAATGAAATATTCGATATGATAGGTTTGCATGTGTATATGCTTGAATTAATTTAGTTTATCGTGAGAGGTTATTTTGGGGAAATTCTTCGTGCTCACCCTGCTCATATCCGGCAGAATCCACATGGCCGAGCAATTTGGAAAATGTTTCTCTATAAATTCAATCCCTTTTGACGGTCCCATGATGAATACCGTAGTCGCAAGTGCGTCGGCTATTTCGGCATTCGGGGCTACGGTGGTGGTTGCTATAGACTCAGCAGATGATTGTAGCAGCGCAGGGTCGAAGATGTGATGTTTCCTTGTTTTTTCGTTTTTGGAGACCGGGGTGATGAACTGATAATAATCACCTGATCCGCATACTGCGCTGTTTTTTACTTTGATATGTCCGATGATTCCGCTGCCTCTTGGGTTGCGGATGCCGATGGTCCATTCCCGGTCACCGAAGACCATGAAATCTCCTCCGGCTTCGACCATGCCGGTCGTGATTCCAGCTGATTTCAGGTGATCAGCGGCAGCATCGATGATGGTCCCTTTAGCAAGGCCGCCCAGATCAAGGGCCATTCCTTTTCTGGGCAGAAAAACCTCATTCTTGTCAGGATTAATTTCCAGTAATTGGTAATTGATCAATTCCTCGTGTCCGGCAAAACGTTTTTTATCAAGCGCGTAGTAGAAAGGTGTTGTGGTGATGGCCCCGATGGTAATGTCAAAACTTCCGCCAGATTTTTTGCTGATTTCAAGTCCGCGTTGAATTGTTTCAAAGGCTTTGTTGGAAACTCGCACGCTTTTTCTGCCCGCTTCATGGTTGACCCGGCCAACGGAACCGCGCTTGTTGCGGTGGTCGAGGTCTTTTTGCAGATGGTGCATTATGGCTACAGCTTCTTTGACGTTCTTCCTTGTGGCTGAGCTCTCTTTGTCGGGTATGGTCAGGTTGACCACTGTGCCCATGGCTATATCGCTGTAGCGGAGCATTTCGTTGTCATTTTCCCGCCGCAGGTTCTGCGGGATCAGCATAAGCAGGCACACCGCACTAAGCGTAACAACGGCAATTCCGGTTTTGTTGTGTCCCCTTGCGTGTATCCATTCATAGAATAAGGAAAGGGCGGTCAAGGCCCCGACAATTGCGGTCAGTCTGAAGGGTGTTCCCACGTGTCCGGTGGTACTGATAAGAGCACCGCAGAAAAGCGGTCCGGCCATGAAGCCTATGTTGGCGGCCATGTTGGCAAATCCCAAAGCTTTGCCTTTGGCACAGCCCAGTTCCGCGCATACTGCCATGGAAGCGGGCATGGATATGGCTGCTCCTATGCCTGAGAGTATCCCGCTGAAAATAAAAGCAGGAATGGTGGAGCTACCGCCGAGGATATATATAGCCAGTGCACTGATGAGCATCCCGGTGCAGGTGGTAAGCCTGCGGTCGAAACCGCCCAGCAATCTGCCCGAAAGAGGAAGCAACAGCACTGTCGCCAGACTGGGAATCGAAAATATCAGAGCCGTGGTTCCGGGACTGAGTTGCAGGGAGGATTTGATCAGCACCGGATAAAAAGCGATCAGGCTGCCGATGCCCATACCCCGTCCGAAAAGTGCGGTCATGATACTTATGAAATGTCGCGGTCCGGTTGACATTGTCTCGGTTTCGTATTGCCCAGTCGTACTGGTTGGAAGGTGCTTGGCGCAGATCATGAAAATCATGAAGGCAAAGCCCATGAAGGCGGACATGGTTCCAAGTACGGGCAGGTAATCCTTATCTATATATAATAGGCCGCCCAGCAGCGGGCCGAGCAGGAAGGATGAGTTCATTACTGCCGAAAGCAGGGCAAAGCGCGATGAAAGTTTCTTCCCATCCATGGAGGCCCCGATGGCAGCCATGCTAACTGTTCGCACTGTTCCGGCACAGAGCCCGAGAATGAACTGGATGGCGTAAAGGGTCTCAATTGCCGGATGGAGCAGGTAAAAGACCGGGAGCAGTACACCTAGTCCGCAGGAAAGCAGCAGCGGTTTGGTGCTGCCGTTGCGATCGGCGTAGTTTCCCGAAAGAGGGGCGATGAGCAGTTTGGCAAGAAAGTATCCTGCAAAACCGCTGCCGAGCCACATGCCGCCAGCCTTTTCATCAAGGTTCATCAGCGGCAGGGTGAAAGTGAAAACCCCGGTCCCCATGGAAGCGGCAAAGACCGCCCCCATCAGCAGGGGAACGTTGAACCGGGTTAGGTTTTGGCTAAGCTTCGAACTATAAATTGGCATGCTTCTTTGAATAGATTGTCGATCTGGAAGGGGGTCAGGAACTCGGTTCTTACTGCCCCGACAATGTGCCCGTATACCAGATATGATGTTTGCGGGAGTGATACTTCCCGGATGGAACCGTCCTCCATACCCAATCGGATGTAATCATCAATACGGTCAATAAGCTGCTTGAATTTAGAAGCAATGTGGGTGCGGTCAAGGTGTGGATATTCATCGCTGAAAGGGGAGCTGCGCAGCAGAGTCGGAAAGGTGGTTCTGTGGTTGTCTGTAAAGTCAAAATAGGCCTGAACAAATATTTCCAAACACTCTAGCCCGTTTTTACCCGCCTTGGCTTTATCGGAGAGTATGGCAAGCATCTGGTCGATAAGTTCTCCCCCGGATTCAAGGAAGAGGTTGTCTTTGTTTCCGTAGTAGTGTGAAACCAGCCCCGAGGCAACTCCTGCGCAGTCGGCTACCATTTTCAGTGTTGTTGCAGTGTAGCCGTGTTCTCCAAACTGTTCCTGCGCAGCCAGTAGGATTTTTTCTTTCTTGGTCATTGTATGCTCCGTAACTTGAGCTGTTTCAGGACAGTTAGCGAAAAGAGTGTTCACTGTGATAAAGTATTGTTGAATTCGCCGCAAAGAAGTTGAAACAGGCTTCACTTGATAGGTTCCTGATAATTATTCATTAATCCTCAATAGGGAAATTAACAAGGCTGAAACTGCTATTCTTAGACGAAATAATATATTTGATTGGTTTTGTCGCTGTTTTGCATATATCTAATAATCAGAATTGTTCTTGTGATGCTGGCAACTATCGAATTGAAATAAATAAAAGTTTGGGTGCTACTAAGTAGGGTTTTGGTGGCACAGTTGCTTGTGGACAAAAAAACAAGCATTAGTCAACAAAAAACTCAAAATTGATTGACCAGCCAATTAAGGGGTGTTAGAAAGGTTACAACTAGAAGGGAAGGCGGTCTTTATCCGCTATTTGACAGTTGAAGGTTTTGTCTCTGGTCTTTTTAATCTCACCGAAGATATTATGGAATAAACTTGATTGATTTATCCGGTATTTATCTGAGGGAGCCGAGGAATGTATGCCAGTAGTAGAGCAAAACATATTCGCAAGGTGTGGGGTGGGACCCGCCGTTGTGAAAATGCAGGGAGCAGCAAGCTTGTGCTGTTCGGTGCGTCTTCTGTTGTTTACCTTGTTTCAATTGTTTTTCCCATGTCCGCAAGTTGAGTCATCAAAAAATCATTCTGGGCCTGATTTCCAATTATCCGGAAGATCGTCACGGCCTGTTCTCTCCATATCTTTTCATCATAGTCATATCAAAAATAATTTGTCCTCGGAAACGGGGCTGAGTTTTTTGCCTTTTTCTTTGCATAAGTTCGTATATCCATTAATGACAGTATGTCCCTGTAAAGGGATTGTGCCTTTTAAGCCGGGTATTTAGGTCGGCTCCAGAGGGCTCACTGTTCTCTGGATGGAAGTGTGGGATTTGGGGTTGCCGTCATGTTTCGGCAACGATTCAGTACCACTGTACTCATGCTGATGAGGTCGTGTTGGTAATCCATTAATGCGGGAGAAATCCCGTCAAAGGAGGATGATTATGGCTGTAAATGTAGGTATGCACGTGGCGCGTCCAGGGAAGAGGGATGCGGTCCTCGACTGGCTGCAAATGCTTACCGGAGCCGGACTTGTGGCTTTTATGTGGTGTCACATGATTCTGGTGTCCTCGGTTGTCATTTCGCCCAAGATTATGAATGCCATTGCTCATTTCTTTGAAGCAACATATATGGCACAGGTCGGTGGCCCTTTGATTTTCTTAACTTTTTTGCTACATTTCGCGCTGGCGGCCAGAAAGATACCTTTTCGGCCGGAAGGGCAGGCGACCATTTGGCAGCATGCACAGATGCTTAAGCATCGTGACACCTGGCTTTGGGTTGTTCAGGCCGTGACCGCAATGGTTATCCTCGTGATGGGTGCCATCCACATGTGGGTTGTGCTCAACGATCTTCCTATTACTGCCGCAAAGTCGGCGGCCCGTGTCGGAGAAGGCGGATGGATGCTTTTCTATCTGGTTCTTTTACCCTGCGTTGAGCTTCATGTGAGCGTGGGATTCTATCGCATCGGTGTCAAATGGGGATTTATCAGGACTGAGAACAGGAAGCAGGCTAAGAAGCTTGAATCCATTCTCTTTGCGACCTTTATGGTTATCGGCATCATCACCCTGATCAGGTTCATCACTTTAAGTTAAACGGGGTTCATAAATGCAAACATATTACTCTGATCTCCTTGTTATCGGCGCCGGACTGGCGGGCGAGCGTGTGGCTGTGGAGGCGGCCCAGGAAGGTTTTGATGTAATCTGTCTCTCAATTGTTCCGGCACGCCGATCTCATTCATCGGCAGCGCAGGGCGGCATGCAGGCCGCACTGGGGAACTGTGCCAAAGGCGAGGGAGACAATGTAGACGTCCATTTCGGCGACACTGTTCGCGGTTCCGACTGGGGCTGTGATCAGGAAGTGGCCCGTCTTTTCGCTGACGCGGCTCCCATTGAAATGCGCAGACTGGCGCATTGGGGTGTGCCCTGGAACCGCGTTGTTCCCGGTAAATCCTTCTATTTCAAAGGTGGCGAGAAATTTGAAAAAGAAGAAAAAGAAGAAAAGCGCGGTCTGATTACCGCCCGTTCATTCGGCGGAACAGCCAAATGGCGTACCTGTTATACTTCCGACGGAACCGGACACGCGGTCATGTGTACCATGGATAACCGTTGTGCCGAACTCGGAATCAATGTTTTTGACCGTAAAGAAGCTATCTCCCTTATTCATGATGGAGACACCTGTACCGGTGCTGTTGTGCGCTGCCTGCGTACGGGTGAGCTGGAAGTGTACCTTTCCAAGGCTACTTCCATCTGCACAGGCGGTTTCGGACGCATTTACAAGGCAACCACCAACGCGGTGATTTGCGACGGCGGCGGGCATATCCTTGCCCACGATACCGGGGTTGTACCCATCGGTAACCCGGAAGCCATCCAGTTTCACCCCACCGGAATCGTACCTACCGATATTCTGGTAACCGAAGGTTGCCGCGGTGACGGCGGAACCCTGCTTGATGTTAATGAAGAACGTTTCATGAACATTTACGAACCGGAAAAGGCCGAACTGGCCTCCCGTGACGTTGTTGCTCGTTGGATGACCCATCACATGCGTGAAGGCAAAGGTGTTAAATCCGCTTACGGCGAACACCTCTGGCTGGACATCCGCCATCTCGGTGACAAGCACATTTCCACCAAACTGCGTGAAGTTGATGAAATTTGTCATCACTTCCTTAATGTTGACCCCCGTAAACAGCTCATTCCGGTCCGTCCGACCCAGCACTATACCATGGCTGGCGTGCGTACTAATAAAGATGGTGCGGTTTACGGCCTCAAGGGTCTGTTCTCCGCTGGTGAGGCCGCATGCTGGGATATGCACGGCTTTAACCGTCTAGGTGGTAACTCTTTGGCTGAGACTGTTGTTGCAGGCGGTATCATCGGTACCAAGATCGTTGAATTCCTCAAGGGTTACGAGACCGATTTTAAAACCTCACTGGTTGCCGAAGCCGTCCGCAAAGAGCAGGACCGCATTGAAAAACTGCGCAGCGGTGCAAATGGCAAAGAGAATGTCTACAAGGTCCGCGAAGAAATGCAGGACGCCCTTATGGAAGGTTGTTTTGTTTTCAGGAATGATGCCGGACTCAACAAATGCATTGAAACCCTTCAGGGGACTCTTGATAAAGCCCGCAAGGTCAGTCTTGTTTCCGACGGTCTGGGCGCAAACCACGAACTGGCTGCGGCCCTTAAGATCGAAGGTCAGGTCAAACTGGGCCTGTGTATTGCCAAGGCTGCTCTTGAACGTACTGAAAGCCGTGGTTCACACAACCGTGAGGACTACACCGCACGTGATGACCAGAAATGGCTGAACAGAACTCTGGCCTACTGGCGTGACGGTGCGGATATGCCCGAGCTTCAGTATGAAGAAGCCACACCCGGTTATGAAATTCCTCCGGGAGATCGTGGTTACGGCGGTGGTTCCATCATCGAAGCTGACAAGGCTGAGATTGAAGCCAAAATGTTCAAGAAATAACCCCTGACAAGGATATAAAGATGAGCAGACAACTCGAATTTGATATATTCCGTTACAATCCACAGGATAAGGGGTCGGTTCCGCACATGCAGACTTTTGTGCTGGATGAAACCGAGAACATGACCCTCTTCATCGCGCTTAACCGTTTGCGCGAGGAGCAGGACCCCGGCCTGATTTTTGACTTCTGTTGCCGCGCCGGTATCTGCGGTGCGTGCGCCATGGTCGTTAACGGCAAGCCACGTCTGGCCTGTCAAACCAAGACCGTGGACCTGCCTGAGCAGATTACCCTGCTGCCCCTGCCCGTATACCAGCTGATCGGTGACCTTTCAGTTGATACCGGTTCATGGTTCAGGGAAATGTACCAGACCACTGAATCATGGGTTCATACCAATAAAACCTTTGATCCGGGTGCTATTGAAGAGCGCATGGAAAACGAGGTTGCCGAACAGATCTACGAACTGGAACGTTGCATCGAATGCGGTTGCTGTGTCGCAGCCTGCGGTACCGCCCGCCTTCGTGATGACTTCCTTGGTGCTGCATCTTTGAACCGTGTGGCCCGTTTTGTAGTAGATCCTCGCGACCAGCGTACTGACCGCGATTACTTTGAAATTATCGGTAATGATGAAGGTATCTTCGGTTGTATGGGCCTCCTTGGCTGCGAAGATGTCTGCCCCAAGAGCTTGCCGTTGCAGAACCAGCTCGGTTTCCTGCGCCGCAAGATGGGTATCACCGCAATCAAAGAAATATTCAGGAAGTAAGCCATGCGTACCATTAAAGCTGAACAGATTATCGATGCAGTGGCGAAAATGTGCGTAAGCGCAAACCGCTACCTGCCTGCCGATGTCCGCAAGCGTTTTGAAGAATGCGCTGCTGCCGAGGATTCCCCGGCAGCAAAGGAAGTCTTCAGGCAGATCAAGGAAAACTGGGAACTGGCTGAAGATTCCGGCCTGCCGCTCTGTCAGGATACCGGATTGGCCGTATACATCGTTGAAATGGGCGAAGATGTGCGTGTCGAAGGCATGAACATCCGCGAAGCCATCAACGAGGGAACCCGCAAGGGTTACGAAGAAGGATTCCTGCGCAAGTCCGCCTGTGATCCTTTGACCCGTGCCAATACTAAAGATAACACCCCGGCCATCATCCATTTTGATATCGTCCCTGGTGACAAGATCAAAATCACTTTCATGGCCAAGGGCGGCGGTTCCGAGAACATGAGCCGGGTGACCATGCTTGCTCCGGCTCAGGGCTGGGAAGGCATCAAGAAATTCGTCATTGAGCGGGTTGCTGAAGCCGGACCTAACCCCTGCCCCCCGACTATGGTCGGTATCGGCGTGGGCGGAACCTTCGAATATTCTGCATTGCTGGCTAAAAAGTCATTGATGCGCAAAGTGGGCGAACCTCATCCTGACCCGGAAATGGCTAAGCTTGAAGCTGAACTCATGGAAGAGATCAATAAGCTCGGCATCGGGCCCATGGGACTGGGCGGTAAGACTACCGTCTTTGACGTGAAGATCGAAATGCGCCCCTGCCACATTGCGTCCCTGCCGCTGGCAGTGAACATCCAGTGTCATTCTTCCAGACACGAGGAGGTGGAACTCTAATGGCTGAATACAAACTTACCACCCCGCTTACTGATGAAGATATGGTCCAGCTCAAGGCCGGTGATGTGGTCAAATTGACCGGAACCATCTACACCGCCCGCGATGCTGCCCATAAAAGACTTTGTGACCTGCTTGATGCCGGTAAAGATCTTCCTTTCGAATTGAAAGGTTCGGTGGTCTACTACGTCGGTCCCAGTCCTGCGCCTCCGGGCAGGCCCATCGGTTCCGCAGGGCCGACCACCAGTTACCGCATGGATACTTACGCCCCCCGGCTGCACAGCCTCGGCCAGAAGGCCAGCATCGGTAAGGGTAAGCGTAATGATGAGGTCAAGCAGGCTTTGAAGGATAATAAAGCTGTTTATTTTGGAGCGACCGGAGGTGCCGGTGCTCTGCTTTCCATGTGTATCAAGGATGCGAAAGTTATCGCTTTTGATGAACTTGGTCCTGAAGCTATCCGTGAATTGACCGTTGAGGAATTTCCCCTGCTGGTCATCAATGATTCCCACGGTGGCGAATTGTACGCCGTCCCTGACCGTAAGGCGGCGGGTGTTGAGTAACAAGTCCGCTGATTTATAGCTGACAATCAAGGAGAATATTTATGGCTCTTTTCACTAAACAGGAAGCTCTTGATTACCATTCCAAAGGTAGAAAGGGTAAAATTGAAGTCGTTCCCGTAAAACCTTGTGATACCCAGAAGCATCTTTCCATGGCTTACAGCCCCGGTGTTGCTGAAGCTTGTCTTGCTATCGCTGACGACAAGGAAAAATCTTACGATTACACTGCTCGCGGAAACCTTGTTGCTGTTGTTTCCAACGGTACCGCTGTTCTGGGTCTCGGTAATATCGGTCCTGAAGCCGGTAAGCCGGTTATGGAAGGTAAAGGCGTTCTCTTTAAAGTCTTCGCCGACATTGATGTATTCGACATCAACCTTGATGTCACCGACCCTGATGAACTGTGCAAAATCGTAAAAGCCATGGAACCTACCTTCGGCGGTATCAACCTCGAAGATATCAAGGCTCCTGAATGCTTCTACATTGAAGAGAAGCTCAAAAAAGAAATGGATATCCCGGTTTTCCACGATGACCAGCACGGTACCGCCATCATCTCCGGCGCAGGTCTGATCAACGCTGCTGAAATTACCGGTAAGAAAATTGAAGATATGCGTCTGGTTGTTTCCGGCGCAGGTGCATCCGCTGTTGCGTGTACCACCTTCTATAAATCTCTGGGCATCAAGTCTGAGAACATTGCCATGTTCGACTCCCGCGGTCACATCAACAACAGCCGCGAAGGTCTGAACGACCAGAAGAAATCCTTTGCTACCGACAAAGAGTACAAGGATCTCGCCGATGCCATGAACGGTGCCGACGTATTCCTCGGCCTGTCCGTAAAAGGCATGGTCACCAAAGATATGGTTAAGTCCATGGCTGACTCACCCATCATCTTTGCCATGGCCAACCCTGATCCTGAAATTCCCTACACCGATGCCAAGGAAGCACGTCCCGACGCCATCATGGGTACCGGACGTTCCGACTTCCCCAACCAGATCAATAACGTTCTGGGCTTCCCCTTCATCTTCCGCGGTGCGTTGGATGTAAATGCTACTTCCATCAACGAAGAAATGAAGATCGCAGCAGCGAGATCTCTGGCAGCTCTGGCAAAAGAACCTGCTCCGGATTATGTCTGCGAAGCTTACGGTGTGGATAAACTCGAATTCGGTATCGACTACATCATTCCCAAACCGCTTGACCTGCGTCTGATCGAATTCGAATCAGCAGCAGTTGCACAGGCTGCTATGGATACCGGTGTAGCCCGTAAGAAAGTCGACATTGAAGAATACAAGAAAGAACTGCGCGAACGTCTGGCTGCTTCCAGAGAACGTGTTGGTGATTTAATCAAATCTTACAATCTCGATTTCTAATCTTGCTTGAATAATTCCTTTAAAATTAACTCTCCCGGTCCTGTGGGGGACCGGGAGAGTACAAAAATGGTGATGAGGTCCTGTATGTAAAGTATCGGCAGTCTGTCCGGATTCGGCAGGATGGCTTGAACTGCGCTGACAACCCGCTCTTGTTTCAAAGTTAAATTCATAGGGATGAATTTAATGAACAGAACATTAGCGGGGCGGTGATAACCATTACTTATTCGGCTCGGCCTGCCACAAGCTCAAGTGAGGGACTATGAGCGATCAACAAGATAGTGGTAACGGACGTAGAATCGGTTTTTTTCTGGGACCGATAGTTTTTCTGCTTATGATTATTATGCCTGCTCCATCCGGTATGGAGCCAAACGCGTGGAAAGTCGCGGCAGTAACAGCCCTGATGGCAATCTGGTGGATTACTGAGGCAATCCCAATTCCAGCAACATCTCTAATGCCCATCGCACTCTTTCCGCTTCTGGGTGTAATGAAATCCAAAGCGGCTTGTGCCCCTTATGCAAACCATCTTATTTATCTGTTCATGGGTGGCTTTTTTCTAGCTGTGACCATGGAAAGATGGAATCTCCACAGGCGTATCGCCCTGCATACAATTAAAACCGTCGGTACCAGCCCGAACCGTATGATTCTCGGGTTCATGATTGCCACCGGTTTTCTTTCCATGTGGGTTTCCAACACTGCGACAACCATGATGATGGTGCCTATCGGTCTCGCAGTTATCCAGCAGGCTACCGGTTTTGATTCCAAAACACTCAGAGCTTGTGCCACCTCCGGCCCTGAATCCAATTTCGGTAAATGTCTTATGCTCGGTATTGCCTATGCTGCTTCAATGGGTGGCGTGGGTACTATCATCGGTACTCCCCCCAACACCGTTATGGTTGGTATGGTTGACAAAATGTACGGCGTACAGATCGGTTTCGGTCAGTGGATGCTTTACGGTGTTCCCCTTGCCACTGTCATGATCGGCATCTCTTGGTGGATTCTTACCAAGATTCTCTTTCCGGCCAAGGGGCTGGAACTGGCCGGTGGTGAAGCCATTATTGATAAGGAAATTGACGCTCTTGGACCCATGTCCAAAGAAGAGAAGTACATTGTTGCTGTCGGTTGCTTTGTAGCCGCTTTCTGGTTGTCTCGTGGATTTCTTAAGAAAGCAGCATTTATGACCGACCTTTGGCCCAATTTCGGTTTTGTGCATGATGCAACCATCGGTATTCTCGGTTCCCTGATTCTTTTCGCTATTCCTACTGATTTCAAGAAAGGTAAATTCCTGCTTGATTGGAAAACAGCTGTAAAGATTCCTTGGGACGTTATCCTGCTCTTCGGTGGTGGTCTTGCAATCGCAAACGGTTTTTCCAAGACCGGACTGGCAACCTTCATCGCTTCAAGACTGACCATGCTTGACGGCATGACTCTCTTGATGTTCGTTGCCGTTGTCGTTGTTATCACCATCTTCCTGACTGAAATCACTTCCAACACCGCCACCGCGACTTTGCTCGTACCCATCATGGGTAGTGCGGCAATCGCCATGGGCGTACACCCCTTTGCAACCATTGTCGGAGCCTGCGTAGCAGCGTCCTTCGCATTTATGCTTCCGGTTGCGACTCCACCCAACGCCGTTGTGTTCGGATCGGGCTGTGTGTCCATCAAACAGATGGCCTCGGCAGGATTCTGGCTCAACATGATCGGCGCAGTCTTGATCACTATCTCTGTGGTCTACATGCTTCCGGTTCTTTGGGGCATCGATTTAAGTGTCCTCCCCGACTGGGCTGTTATGCCTAAGTAACACCCCCTACGTTTCCGGGCGGCTTGTTCCGCCCGGAAACCGATCTAATAGAGCTGTTTAATATAATTGTTTTTTTGAAATTTTTTCTGCAACCACAAGGTTGCGGGTTCCATATCTGCGTCCGAAATTCGGACCTGGAGATACCGAATGTTCCGCAAGCATTCTTCCCCGGCAGGGTCACTACCTGTTTGCCTTTTTATAGCTACAAAGGGTTGCAGCATTATAATTGAAGGCAACATGGCGGACCTCATCAGCACCTCCTTTGTGGCCGCTGCCGGGTGTCTCCGAACCAGACGGCAGAGAAGGCACCATCTGCGGCGGCGCTGCGAAAAAGATTGAAACTCACGTATGCAGATATACGCTTCGTTCTAATCTTTTTCTTGCTTCTTGCATCTGGTACCTTCTTTGCCGTCTGGTTAAAAAGCGTATCTTTTTCCGTTACCTCATAGACGTGATTAAAAATTAAAGATTTGGTATTAGTAGATTCCTATGCAGTAACTGAATCAGGAGAAAGAATGTCAAAGAGTTTATACATTGCGGCTACAGAGGCTCGGAGCGGGAAATCAGCAATTGTTCTCGGGGTGATGCAGCTGCTTTTGACCCATCTGCGCAAGGTGGCGATTTTCAGGCCTATCATTCATGATAACTTCCACGACCGGGATCACGACATTGATCTCATTCTGCGCCATTTCAAGCTTCCGCAGGATTACGATACCACCTACGCCTACACTCAGAGTGAGGCCACCCGTCTGCTTAATGACGGCAAACACGCTCTGCTCATGGAGAATGTTCTCGAGCGTTTCAAGGAGCTTGAAGATAATTACGACTTTGTGCTCTGTGAAGGAACTGACTATCTCGGCGGTGAGGCAGCTGTTGAATTTGAGATAAATTTAGATGTGGCAAGCAATCTCGGTTGTCCTGTTCTGGCTGTGCTCAATGCCATGGACAGTTACGAAGATGAAATCTGCGATCTGGCCAACCGTACCGTGGCTATGTTTGAGGAGAAAGGGCTGGATGTTGTTTCGGTCATGGTCAACCGGGCGGCGAAAGAATTTTCCCCGGACCTTGCAGAGCGGCTGAGGGGCTGTCTCAAGAGTGAAAGCAGCCCACTGGTCTACGTGCTTCCCAATGACAAACGTCTGGGTAATCCGACCATGAGTGACGTGGTTAAATGGCTGGGCTGTAATGTTCTTTATGGCAAAGACAGGCTCGATACGCCTATCGATAATTATGTGGTCGCAGCCATGCAGATTGAAAATTTTCTGAAATACGTCAATGACGGCAGCCTGATAATTACTCCCGGTGACCGTTCAGACATTATTTTGGCCAGTCTTTCCTCGCGTCTTTCCGATGCATATCCCAATGTGGCAGGTATTCTGCTTACCGGCGGAATTCGTCCGGCCATGACAGTCCATCATTTGATAGAAGGTTGGAAGGGCGTGCCGTTGCCGATTCTTGTCGCGCCGGGACATACTCACAAAACAGCCCAGATTTTGCGCGGGCTGCACGGCAAGATAGACCCGGAAAATCAGGTGAAGGTGCTTTCAGCCATGGGGCTTTTCGAAACCTGCGTGGATTCCCATGAATTGCAGCAGAAATTTGTTTCCAGCAACTCCACGCGGATTACTCCTTATATGTTCGAGCACACCCTGCTGCACAAAGCCCGCGAAGAAGAACAGCATATTGTTCTGCCGGAAGGTAAGGAAGAACGTATTCTGCGTGCGGCTGATATCCTGCGTCGTCGCGGGGTGGTACGCATGACCTTGCTCGGAAACGAGGACGAGATTCGTCAGGTTGCCTCGGCAATTGATGTCAGCCTGAACGGGATTGAGATTATAGACCCGGTAAAGTCCGAACACTTTGACCGCTTTGTGGATGAATATTTAGAGCTGCGCAAACATAAGTGTATTGTAAAAGACGATGCCCGTGACCGCATGAGTGATCCTACCTATTTCGGAACCATGATGGTTTACACCGGAGCTGCCGATGGCATGGTTTCCGGTTCCATCACCACCACTGCCCAGACCATCCGTCCGGCTTTTGAGTTCGTTAAAACCAAACCCGGATTTTCCATTGTCTCCAGCGTTTTCCTCATGTGCCAGAATGACCGGGTTATGGCTTACGGCGACTGTGCGGTAAACCCTAATCCCAATGCGCAGGAATTGGCCGAGATCGCCATTAGTTCCGCCCATACCGCTGCAATATTCGGCATTGAACCTCGGGTAGCCATGCTTTCCTATTCCACCGGGGAATCGGGCAAAGGGCTTTCTGTGGACAAGGTTAAGGAGGCCACGGATCTGGTCCGTAAATTGGCGCCGGAAATCGCGGTGGAAGGGCCGTTACAATTCGATGCTGCTGTGGACCCGGATGTGGCTGCCGAACTCATGCCGGAAAGCGATGTTGCCGGACGGGCAACCGTACTCATTTTTCCTGATCTTAATACCGGGAACAATACTTATAAGGCCGTGCAACGGTCACAGCCGGAATCCGTTGCTATCGGCCCGGTTTTGCAGGGTTTGAAAAAACCGGTCAACGACCTGAGTCGAGGATGTACGGTGCGTGATGTAGTCAACACCGTAGCCATCACCGCTATTCAGGCCATAGCCGAAAAAGAACTGGCGAAAAATAAAGCCGGGGGAGAGTGATTTCTTTAAAATATTTTTTGTGTGATTGAACACACTTCCAAGGGTTATATCTGCTTTCAAGATTGGAGATAAAACCCGGATGTGCAGGTGTTTCAGGCATTTTGAACGGCTGACCAACTTTTCTACACGGTTTAGCCCGGAAGCTGTGAAATACGGGTAGGCAACGCGTAGGGTCATGTGTTATACTTTTCGGCGCACGCCTTCCCAACCATAAAGACACGGAGAATTATAATGGCGAAAAAAATGAAAACTATGGATGGCAACCAAGCCGCTTCCTACGTAGCTTATGCTATGTGTGAAACCGCAGCCATCTATCCTATTACTCCCTCATCCCCCATGGCCGAGCTGGCTGACGAGTGGGCTGTTCAGGGTGTGAAGAATATTTTTGACACAACCATGGAAGTCCGCGAGCTTCAGTCTGAAGCAGGTGCCGCAGGCTCTTTGCACGGTGCGCTGGCAGCAGGTAACCTTTCCTGTACCTTTACCGCATCTCAGGGACTGCTGCTGATGGTCCCCAACATGTACAAGATTGCGGGCGAACTGCTGCCCACCGTCTTTCATGTCTCCGCCCGCGCTCTTGCCGGACAGGCTCTTTCCATTTTCGGTGACCATCAGGACGTAATGGCCTGTCGTCAGACCGGATTCGCAATGCTGGCTTCCAACTCTGTTCAGGAAGCTCTAGACCTTGCACTGGTTTCACATCTCGCCACCATTGAATCCAGTATTCCTTTCGTACACTTTTTCGACGGATTCAGAACTTCCCACGAAGTGCAGAAGGTCGAACTGATCGATTACGAAGACATGGCTGCCGCTCTCAACTGGGATAAAGTCCGTGACTTCCGTGACCGCGCTCTGAACCCTGAACATCCGCATACCCGTGGTACTGCTCAGAACCCGGATATTTATTTCCAGGCCACTGAAGCAATCAACCCCTACCGTGACGCAGTTCCCGGTTATGTTGAAGATGCAATGGCTAAAGTTAAGGATATCACCGGTCGCGAATACAAACTTTTCGACTATGTGGGTCATCCTGAAGCTGAAGACGTTATCGTTGCAATGGGCTCTGGTTGTGAAGCCATTGAAGAAACCATTGAGCATCTCGTTGCCAAGGGTGAGAAAATCGGTCTGGTAAAAATCCGCTTGTTCCGTCCCTTCTCCATTGAGCATCTTGGTCGCGCCATCCCCGCAACCTGCCAGCAGCTCACCGTTCTGGACCGCACCAAAGAAGGCGGCGCCATCGGTGATCCCCTGTATCTCGACGTTTGCACCGCACTGAAAGAAATGAGCATTGACCTGCCCGTTTATGCAGGACGTTACGGCCTCGGCTCCAAGGAATTTACTCCTGCTATGATTAAGGCCATCTACGACAACATGAAGTCTCTGGCTCCCAGACATCACTTCACCATCGGTATCAACGATGACGTTACCCGCCACTCCATCGAAGTGGGCGAAAGCATCGATACAACCCCCGAAGGTACTGTTCAGTGCAAGTTCTGGGGACTCGGTTCCGACGGTACTGTGGGTGCTAATAAACAGGCCATTAAAATCATCGGTGATAAGACCGACATGTACGCACAGGGCTACTTTGCCTACGACTCCAAGAAGTCCGGCGGTATCACCGTATCCCACCTGCGTTTCGGTAAAAGCCCCATCAAGTCCACTTACCTTGTTGAAATTGCAGACTTCATCGCCTGTCACAATCCCAGCTACGTAAAACTTTACGATCTGCTGGACGGTATTCGTGAAGGCGGAACCTTCCTGCTCAACACCAGCATGGGTCTTGAAGAGCTGGAAGCTGAGCTGCCCGCAAAACTGCGTCGCAAGATAGCTCAGAACAAGCTCAAATTCTACGTTATCGACGGTGTTAAAATCGCCGGTGAAGTTGGACTGGGCGGACGCATCAACATGGTCATGCAGACCGCGTTCTTCAAACTGGCAAATGTCATTCCCTTTGAAGATGCAGTCAAATACCTGAAAGAATCCATCAAGGATGCTTACGGCAAAAAAGGCGAGAAGATCGTCAACATGAACAACGCTGCTGTTGATCAGGCCGAAGCTAATCTGATTGAAATTAAATATCCCGAAAGCTGGGCAACCGCAGCAGATGAAGAAGCTGTCGAATCCTTCGAACCTGAATTCATCACTGACGTTGTTAAGCCTATTCTCGCTCAGAAGGGTGACGAACTTCCGGTCAGCGCATTTTCTCCTGACGGACGTTTCCCCATGGGTACCTCCCGCTTTGAAAAGCGTGGTGTAGCTATCATGGTTCCCGAATGGATCATGGATAACTGCATTCAGTGCAACCAGTGCTCCTTTGTCTGCCCGCACAGTGCTCTGCGCCCTGTTCTCGTAGATGAAGAAGAAATGAAGATTGCTCCTGAGAGCTTTGAAGCCATGGATGCGAAAGGCAAGGGTCTGGAAGGACTCAAGTATCGCATGCAGGTCAATACCCTTGACTGTCAGGGCTGCGGTAACTGCGCAGATATCTGCCCGGCCAAGGAAAAAGCTCTGGTCATGAAGCCGCTGGCTACCCAGACCGAAAAAGAAGTTGCAAACTACGACTTCTCTGAAATCGTATCCTTCAAGGATCGCATTCTGCCCCGCACCAGTGTTAAGGGCAGCCAGTTCCAGCAGTCCCTGATGGAATTCTCCGGCGCATGTGCCGGTTGCGGTGAAACTCCTTACGTCAAGGTTCTTACCCAGCTCTTCGGCGAACGCATGATCATTGCTAACGCAACCGGTTGTTCCTCCATCTGGGGCGCATCCGCACCGTCTACTCCTTACTGCGAGAACCTCGAAGGTCACGGTCCTGCCTGGGGTAACTCCCTGTTCGAAGATGCCGCTGAATACGGCTTCGGTATGGAAATGGCTATCTCCAACCGTCGTGACCGTCTGAAAATGCAGATGGAAAAGGCTCTTGAGCTGGACATCACCGATGATCTGAAAGTTGCCCTCAAAGGCTGGATCGAAAACAAGGATGACGCTGCAAAGTCCCTCGAATACGGCGACCAGCTGCGTGAACTCCTTGCTGTGGAAGCTGACAGTTACGAACTGCTGCTTGAAATCGAAGAGCAGGAAGACATCTTCACCAAGAAGTCCGTATGGTGCTTCGGTGGTGACGGTTGGGCTTACGATATCGGCTTCGGTGGTGTTGACCACGTTCTCGCTTCCGGCAAGGACATCAACATCCTCGTAATGGATACCGAAGTGTACTCCAACACTGGTGGTCAGGCTTCCAAGGCAACCCCGCTCGGTTCTATTGCCAAGTTCGCAGCCGCAGGTAAGCACACTTCCAAGAAAGACCTCGGTCGCATGATGATGAGCTACGGCTACGTTTACGTTGCCTCCATCTCCATGGGTGCCAATAAAAATCAGGTCATGAAAGCGTTCATGGAAGCTGAGTCCTACCCCGGACCTTCCCTGATTATCGCTTACGCACCTTGTATTAACCAGGGTATCCGCAAGGGTATGGGTAAAACTCAGCTTGAAGGTAAACTCGCAGTTGAGTCCGGTTACTGGCCGCTTTATCGCTTCGACCCCCGTCGTGAGGAGAATGGCGAGAATCCGCTGGTTGTTGAATACAAAGAACCTGACGGAACCTTGCAGGAATTCCTTTCCGGCGAAAACCGTTACGCAATGCTTGAGCGTATGATGCCTGAAGCATCCAAAACCATGCGTGCAGGTCTTGAAAAAGACTGCAAGCAGAGATTCAAAATGCTCAAACAGCTTGCTGAACTCGATTATTCTCACGATTAATCAGGTCACAGCAGAAGTGTCTGTATAAAACGAGGCCCCCTGCATCCGATGGATGCGGGGGGCCTTTTCTTGCCGGACTTGCAAAAAGAGCAGTTTCAAGCAACAAGGGAACCACTTTCTTGAAGGAGATGATTTTGACTGAAATAAATGCATCCTCGCCTCTTGATGCCAAAGTGGCTCATAGTGCTGGCCTCATGTCCGGTATGCTGGAAATGTATCCGCCGGAACGCATTGCCGTGGCTTGGACCGGGGGCAAGGATTCCACCGTGGTACTGGCTCTTTGGCGGGAGGTGCTTAAAAGCAAGGGCAAGGAAGCCTCGCTGGTACTGGTTACGCAGGCCCTCTCCATTGATACCGGGATCAAGTTTCCCGAAGTAATGTCTTTCCGGGATCGTATTGCCTTGCAGTGGGGAGTTGACGTAAAGGTTATCCGACCCAACGTAGACCTCGCCACTTATCCCGTTGCCGAGGACCCGGTTAAATGTTGCGCAGATCTCAAAATCAAGCCTTTACAGAAAGCCATAGAAGAATTTGAAATCGACCTGCTCATTACCGGGATTCGCCGTGATGAGCATCCCAGCAGGGCAGGGCGCAGATATATGGAAGTGCGCGATGATCCCGACCACACCTTGCTTAATCCCATCCTTGAATGGACTGAGATGGATATTTGGTCGTTCATCACCATGCACCAGATTCCGCATTGTGAGCTTTATGATCAGGGGTATCGTTCACTAGGATGTCAGCCTTGCACAGTTAAAGGCGGCAGCAGCGAGCGCGAAGGTCGCAGTGCAGCAAAAGAGCGCAATCTGGAACAGCTTACCTCCATGGGATATTTTTAAAGTCAGGATTTTGATGCGCTTCGCGCTTTAAAATAAAATGATTTTGCCTCCGGCGGCCAAAGAAACTTTTTGAAAAAAGTTTCTCTGGACTCTTCAAAAACTTTTATTAGGGCTTCGCCGTTTTGCACGGTAAAAATGCAGTTTTCCCATCCGTTATTCGGACTGTGGGACATTAATATAAAGAGAGATATAGAGATATGAGAGTTAATTTTTGTTTATCCAGTTACGATGTTGATGATTCTTGGCGTGGATTTTTTACCCTTCCTCGGATGATGGAGCTGGACAGGATCAGCTCATCAATCGGCAAGGATTTTACGCCCAATGCTGATAAGGTTCTGCGGTTCTGCAAGATTGATCTTTCCAAGATGAAGGTGATTGTTCTTGGACAGGACCCCTATCCGCAGATGGGTGTTGCCACAGGCAGGGCTTTTGAGGTCGGTGATATCAAGGCTTGGGCAGAGCTTAAGCGTAATGCTTCATTGATCAATATTCTCAAGCTGATGCATAAGAATCATCTTCAGGCTGATGATGTTGAAGGCATCGCCAAGATCAGAACCGATATTGAGTCCGGTAAATTCCCGGTCCTGCCTCCGAAAAAACTTTTCACCCACCTTGAAGAAGAGGGTGTGCTTTTTCTGAATACCGCTTTGACCTGTCAGATAGATAATTCCGGCAGCCACACCGAAATATGGCGCGGTTTCACCACAGCTTTGTTGCAATATATTGCGCAGAAAAATTCCACTGCGAAGTGGCTGCTCTGGGGCAAGGATGCGCAGGAATTTGCATCATTCGTACCCGAAGCCCAAAAGCAGACCAGCTACCACCCACGTTTGTTCAACAAGACTCCCGGATCATTTCTCGGCGAAAACCATTTTGCTGATTGCCCGGAAATTAATTGGGTAAAGTAAATTAATCTCGCGGTGTTTTTATAGGGCACTATCCTAATAGGCCGGACGCGAAGCTTATTAAAAGTTTCTTTGGACCTCGGAGAGGCCGTCGGCAGACCCGCCGGAGGCATACTTGGCTACTATAACAATATGTATTATGCTTCCGCGCACGTTATTTTTGAATTAGCTGCCAAACTGAATAAATCAGGTGAAAAATGATCAATAGAAAAAAGACCCGTGAATTGTTCATCGGGGATGTCGGCATTGGTGGAGACAACCCGGTCAGGGTCCAGTCCATGTGCAACACCGACACCCGCGACGCCCTTTCCACTCGGGCACAGATTGACGCTTTGGCCGAGGCCGGATGCGAAATCGTACGTGTTGCGGTTCCTGACGAAGAAGCTGCTAAAGCCCTGCCGCAGATCCGCAAAGGCTCCCCGGTACCGTTGGTGGCAGATATCCATTTTGATTATCGTCTGGCACTGGCTTCCATTGATGCCGGAATCGACGCCTTGCGCATCAACCCCGGTAACATCGGCAACGAACGTCGCGTGGATGCTGTTGTTTCCGCTGCCAAGGCAAACAACATCCCCATCCGTATCGGCGTGAATGGTGGTTCTTTGGATAAATCCCTGCTTGCCAAGTATGGCGGGCCCACCCCGGAAGCAATGGTCGAAAGTGCCTTGGAGCACGTGGCCATGCTGGAAAAAAGGGAATTTTACAATACCAAAATTTCGCTCAAATCTTCATCCGTGCTGAACACCATCGCCGCTTACAAACTTCTTTCCGAAAAAGTCGATTACCCGCAGCACGTGGGCATCACTGAAGCGGGTACACTGGTGCGCGGCGCGGTTAAATCTGCCGTGGGACTGGGCATTCTCTTCTGGGAAGGGCTCGGCGACACCATGCGTGTTTCCCTGACCCATGATCCGGTGGCGGAAGTTGGCGTTGCATGGGAAATTTTGCGTTCATTGGGACTTCGTGAGCGCGGACCTGAGATTGTTTCCTGCCCCACTTGCGGACGTACCGAGATTGATTTGATCGGTCTGGCTCAAAAGGTTGAAGACAACCTGCGCGGAGTTGAGGATGTTTTTACCGTGGCGGTCATGGGCTGCGTTGTTAACGGTCCCGGTGAGGCCCGTGAGGCTGACCTCGGCATTGCCGGGGGCCGTGGACTGGGCATCATTTTCCGTAAAGGTGAAGTTGTCCGCAAGGTCAAGGGCGATGAAAATTTGCTGCCTGAATTTATGAAAGAAATAGAATTATTCCTGAAAGAAAAGAGAGGACAATAAATGCGTTTAAGCCGTTACTATATTCCCACATTGAAAGAAGATCCTTCCGAAGCGGAAGTGGTTTCCCATAAATTGCTCATGCGTGCGGGCATGATTCGCAAGCTGACCAGCGGTATTTACAACTACCTGCCGCTGGGTCTTAAAGCTGTGAACAAGGTTGCCGCCATTGTGCGCGAGGAAATGAACCGTGCTGGCGCGCTTGAAGTGCTGATGCCCATGGTTCAGCCCGGTGACCTCTGGCAGGAAACCGGACGCTGGGATTACTACGGTAAGGAACTCCTGCGCGTGAAGGACCGTCATGGTCGCGATTACTGCCTCGGACCCACCCACGAAGAAGTCATCACTGATCTCGTGCGCGGCGAAGTCAAATCTTACAAGCAGCTTCCTCTCAATCTGTATCAGATTCAGAACAAGTTTCGCGATGAAATCCGCCCCCGCTTCGGTCTGATGCGTGGCCGTGAATTTATCATGAAAGATGCTTACTCCTTTGATAAGGACGAAGCCGGTGCAGAAGAATCTTACGCGAACATGTTCGAGGCTTACAAAAAAGCTTTTACCCGCATCGGACTGAATTTCCGTCCCGTACAGGCTGATTCCGGTGCCATTGGCGGTGACTTTTCTCACGAATTTCACGTGCTGGCCGATACAGGTGAAGACACCATCGCAGTCTGCAAGGATGAAAAATGCGGTTACGCTGCCAACCTTGAAAAAGCAAAGATTGCCGCTCCTGCTGGCGAATCCATGCTTAATGCTGAATGTCCGGCTATCGAAGAAGTTGCTACTCCCGGTAAGCACACTGTTGAAGAAGTTTGCGAATTCCTCGGTGTAGGTCAGGATAAGCTGGTTAAGACTATGCTTTTCACCGTAGATGGTGAGCCTGTTGCTGCTCTGGTTCGCGGTGATCGTGAACTCAATGACGTCAAGCTGCGTAACCTCGTCGGCGGAAACGAAATTGAAATGGCAACCGAGGAGCAGGTCAAGGAATGGACCGGAGCACCTGTAGGTTTTGCCGGACCTGTGGGAATCAAAGTTGAGCGTATCTTCGCCGACCACGAACTGCTTGCCGCTACCGACTGGATTGCCGGAGCAAACAAGGGCGATACCCACATCAAGCATCTTTCCCTTGGTCGCGACTGCAAAATCGAGCAGTTTGCCGATCTGCGTGTGATTACCGAAGCTGACCCTTGCCCCGAGTGCGGTGCAGCTATTGAGTTCACCAAAGGTATCGAAGTGGGACACGTTTTCAAGCTTGGTTCCAAGTATTCCAAGTCCATGGAAGCTGTTTTCCTTGATGAAAACGGCAAGAGCCAGCCCATGGTTATGGGCTGCTACGGCATCGGCGTTTCCCGTATTGTTGCTTCCGCCATCGAGCAGAACAACGATGAAAACGGTGCCATCTTCCCGCCGACCATCTCGCCTTTCGAACTTTGCGTAATATCCCTTGGCGGTAAAGATGCTGCTGTTAATGAAAAAGCAGAAGAACTTTACACTGAGCTTATGGAAATGGGCATCGATGCAGCTTACGATGACCGCAAGGAACGTCCTGGCGTGAAATTCGCTGATGCGGACCTGATCGGTTACCCCATGCAGCTGGTTATCGGCGGCAAGGGACTCAAGAACGGTATTGTCGAAGCCAAGAATCGCAAGACTGGCGAAAAAATTGAACTGCCCCTTGAAGGTTTCACCGAAGCCTTCAAAGCATGGCGTGCCGAAATCTGGCAGTCATGGGGTTTAGAAGCGAAGTAATTTAATGAGGTTGGTGCTGTGCAACAGCACCAACCTCATATTAAAAAATATATGAAAATATTCTCAGTAACTGATATTACTCGCGCCGTGAAAGACGTTCTGGAAACGGAATTTCCGTTTATTTGGGTGCGGGGTCAGGTTACTAATTTGGCCCGGCCTGCGTCCGGGCATATTTATTTTACGCTTACTGACGGTGATGCGGGCCTTTCTGTGGTCTGGTTTAAAGGCAACCAGCGTACGGGCAGCGGTAACAGTGAAGAAACCGTTAATCCTTTGACCGGGGAAATTGAATCCGGCGGTTCGCTGGAACTTGAGGACGGCATGGAAATCCTCTGTGCCGGACACATGAATGTCTATCCCCCGCGCGGAGTGTACCAGCTTGTTGCCGAACTGGTGCAGGAGCAGGGCGTCGGTGATTTGAAGCTTGCTTTCGAGGCCATGAAACGCAAACTGGCTGAGAAAGGATATTTTGACGAAGACCGCAAGATGGAAATTCCCCGTTCACCTAAACGGGTAGCGGTGGTTACGGCACCCACTGGCGCGGCAGTACGCGATTTCCTGAAGATCGCCGAAGCACGCGGAACCGGGGCGGAAATCAGAATTTACCCTACACTGGTGCAGGGCGACCTTGCTCCGGGACAGATTGCGCAGGCTCTTGATGCTGCTTACGATGACGGCTGGGCTGAAGTTGTTGTGCTCATTCGCGGCGGCGGTTCTCTGGAAGATCTGTGGGCCTTTAATACCGAGCAGGTGGCGGACGCGCTTTTCCGTTCTACTGTCCCGGTGGTTTGCGGAGTGGGGCATGAAGTTGATGTTTCCATTGCCGATTACGTGGCAGATAAGCGGGTGGCGACTCCCAGCCATGCGGCGCAGGAGCTTTGGCCCCGGCGCGAGACTCTGATGCAGACTGTGGACGAACTGGACGGTTCGCTTAATCGCAGTTTTGAAAATTTTTTGAATGTGCGCGAATCCCGGTTGGAAACCTTGCAAAAGGGGCTGAGTTGGCTTTCACCCGCACAGCGAATTGAACGGCTGCTGATCTCTTTTGAAGAGGAAGGGGAGCGGCTGAACCGAGCTGCGGCTAAATTTGTGGCCGCAAAGTCTGATACGGTTCAAGCTTTGTCACACCGCTTGTCTTTTGCCTTTGGCGAAGAGCGGATTGAACGCATGGAGTACGATCTTTCTGGATTGCAGAATAGGCTGTCCCGCGCTGCTGATATTTTTTTGAAAGATAAACTGGCTGAATTTGAAAATGCGTCCACCTCATTGCGCATGCTGGACCCGGAAAGTCCGTTGGAGCGTGGATATTCCCTCGTGACAGTGGAAAAGAGCGGTACATTTCTGCGCAGCCCTGATGAAGTTGCAGACGGTGATGCCATCCGGGTGCGGGTCAAATCCGGTGAGGTCCGGGCAAGGGTTACATCTGAATAATCTGTGGAGATTTATAGAAAATGAACGGATACAAACAATTTCGAATTGCTCTTCTTACTCTGTTTCTGCTCCTGCTTTGTGCTTCTACTGCGTTGGCTTCAGTCTTTCTGGCTTATCCTAAAAAAGTAGGCCTCGGTGAGCCGTTTCTTGTCCGGGTAACATCAGATAAGCCACTTGAATCCGTTTCCATCAAATGGAAGGGCACAAGCGTTGAGCCTGAAGTCCGCACTTGGAAAGGGCGTTCCGTTGCACTGGCAATGTTCGGTACAGATGTGCTTTCTGATAAAGTTGGTCGGGACAAGCTGGTCATAAAAACCGTATCCGAAGGCAAGGAACGTACTTTTGGCAGAACGGTTAAGGTTCGTAAAAAGAAGTATAAAATTCAACGACTGACCTTGCCCAAGAAAATGGTTACCCCGCCGCAGGAAGTTTACGAAAAAATTGCGCAGGATCGTAAAGAAGTCGCCGCTGCCAAGGCTGCGATGAGCCATGAACGTAAATGGTTTGTACCTTTCAAGCGTCCGGCTAAAGGTTCTCAGTCCAGTCCTTACGGTGCGCAGCGTATTCTGAACGGTAAGCCTAAAAATCCGCATCGCGGTCTAGATTTCCGGGGTGCCAAAGGGGCCTCTATCAAGGCCATGGCTGACGGTAAGGTCGTGCTGGTTGGTAAACATTATTACGCTGGAAATTCCGTTTACGTTGACCACGGCAGCGGAGTGGTCACGATGTATTTCCATCTTTCGCGAATCGATGTTAAGGAAGGCGAATTGGTGGAACGCGGTCAGCTTCTCGGCGGCATCGGTTCCACCGGAAGGGTGACCGGACCGCATCTGCACATGAGCGTATCAGTGCAGGGAAAACTGGTTGACCCGGCCTATGTTCTCTATAAAACAACCGACCAATTGCTCGGAATAAAATAGATTTTATATACGAAGCGGCGAAGCCTAATAAAAGTTTTTGGGATTCTTGCCCTAGCTCTTAGGCGAGCGGTTTTCCGCGAGTCTTAGAGATAGCGACAGTGGAACAAACCCTTTTTACAAAAAGGGTTTAAGCCGCCGGAGGCATCTTTTGACAAAAGAAAATAAAACATTTGAAGATCGCTTGGACCGCTTGAAGGCGATAGTGTCTGCCCTTGAAAAGGGCGACCTGCCCCTTGAGGAAGGTGTGGCCCTTTTTAAAGAAGGCCAGATCCTCTCAAAGGAATGCGCGTCGCAATTGGAAAAAGCCCGTAACGAAGTGAAAATAGTCACTGGCGGCGAAGTGGAAGACTTTGACGTTGATACAGAAGAGGATACAGCGGATGACAGTTAAAGAAAAACTAGCGGTGCATGCTGCGGAAGTTGAAAAATATCTGGGTGAATGTCTCAAAGATATGGGGATTCCTGAAAATCTCCTTGAATCCATGGACTACAGCCTGTTGGCCGGAGGCAAACGTTTGCGCCCGGTTCTGGTGCTGGTCTGGGCCGAGATGCTGGGCGCGAAAAAAGAGGCGGTAATGCCTTTTGCTGCCAGCCTTGAGATGATTCATACTTACTCGCTGATCCATGATGATCTCCCGCCCATGGATGATGACGACCTGCGTCGCGGCAAGCCTTCAAACCACAAACAGTTTGATGAAGCTACCGCCATTCTCGCCGGGGACGGCCTGCTTACCGAAGCTTTCGGTTTCATGGCTAAAGCTGACGCTCCTGCCGAGCACGTGGTTGAGGCCATCTCTCTGATGGCTAAATCCGCAGGCAGTGCGGGCATGGTCGGCGGGCAGGTTGTGGATATGAGCTACACCGGACGCGAAGGTGTGACCCTTGATGAACTCAAGGTCATGCATTCCATGAAAACCGGGGCACTTATTCTTTCTGCTTGTAAATCAGGCGCAATTCTGGCTAAAGGTGCAGATGCGTCCGAAGATGATGTCAGAAGGGCGGAAGAGTACGGAAGGCTCATCGGCGTGGCATTTCAGATCGTGGATGATGTTCTGGATGTGGTTGGCGATGAAGCCACCCTCGGTAAACCCGTGGGAAGTGACATCGAGCAGGGTAAGTCCACTTACCCCAGCCTGATCGGACTTGAAGAGAGTAAAGAACTTGCCCGTAAATACGTTGACGAGGCGGTTGAACTTCTTTCACCTTATTCAGGTGAAGAGGCCGAGTTTCTTGCGGAACTTGCCCGTTATATAGTGGATCGGGTTTACTAGGAAAAATTGAAGCCCGGTGAGAATTATATTTTTTATACGTTGCAAAGTTAACAGTGTTAAGCGGTGAGCGCCAGCAGTTGGGTCCGAGGGAAGTGGGGAGTCAGTTGTTATCCGTTTAATTTTCACAGTGCTAATAAACCAGTGGTGAGGTTCTGGGGAATATGAGTAAAAATGATGCTTCCTGTGGATGCGGCAATTACGAGCTTCTACAGAAAATAAATAATCCTGCGCAGGTTCAGGAGCTAAGCGATGAGCAGTTGGCTCAGCTGGCTGAAGAATTGCGTCAGTGTATAATAAATACTGTTTCCGTGGGCGGAGGGCACCTTGCTCCCTCCCTCGGAGTTATTGAACTTACTTTGGCCCTGTTCAAGTGTTTCGACCTTGATCGGGACCGTCTGGTCTGGGATGTGGGTCATCAGGCTTACGCCCATAAAATTTTGACCGGACGTTACGAAGAATTTCATACCCTGCGCCAAAAAGATGGCATCAGCGGTTTTCCCCGTATGGCGGAAAATAAGTATGACCATTTTGGTGTAGGCCATTCAAGTACGTCTATTTCCGCTGCTCTCGGTATGGCCGTTGCCAGTGATCTTGATGGCGATAACCGTAATTGCGTAGCTGTTATCGGTGACGGCTCTATGACCGCCGGACAGGCCTTTGAAGGTCTTAATCAGGCCGGGGGCATGAAGCGTAAGATGGTGGTCATTCTTAACGATAATGAGATGTCTATTTCCACTAACGTGGGAGCCCTTTCTGCGTTCTTGAGCCGTAAGCTTTCCCATCCGGTGATGAATCGTTTCAAGAAAGACTTTGAGTCCATTCTGAAGCAGATTCCCAAGATCGGTGATGATCTGGCTATGTACGCAAAACGCGGTGAAGATTCTTTTAAGAGCTTCTTTACTCCGGGCATGCTTTTCGAGTCCCTTGATTTTACCTATCTCGGGCCCATTGACGGACATAACCTGAACGAGCTGATTGATGTTCTGGAGCAGGTCAAGAAGATGGACGGCCCTGTACTGGTCCATGTGCTGACCAAGAAAGGCAAGGGCTATGCCCCGGCTGAAGATAATCCCACTTACTTTCACGGTGTGGGCAGTTTTGAGCCGGAAACAGGCCGGGCCAAGAAGTTTAAGGGCGGTCTGCCTTCCTATACGGAAATTTTCGGTAAGACTCTCTGTAAGCTGGCGGAAAAGGATGACAAGATTGTTGCCATCACCGCTGCCATGCCGGAAGGAACCGGAACCGACACTTTTCGTGAGCAGTTCCCGGACCGTTTTGTAGATGTGGGTATCTGTGAGCAGCACGCGGTGACCTTTGCCGCAGGGCTGGCTACCTTGGGCTACAAGCCTGCGGTGGCTGTCTATTCTACTTTTATGCAACGATCTTATGATCAGGTTGTGCATGATGTCTGTTTGCAGAACCTGAATGTGAATTTCTTCCTTGATCGCGGTGGACTTGTCGGAGCTGACGGGGCCACTCATCACGGCGTGTTCGATATGTCCTTCATGCGTCATATCCCCAACCTGATTTTTATGGCACCCAAGGATGAGGCTGAGCTTTCACGCATGGTCCGGACTGCCATTGATTTTGATGGTCCTGCTGCGGTGCGTTATCCGCGCGGCGTGGGTATCGGGGCAATCCTTGAAGAGACTCCCAGCACCCTTGAAATCGGTGAAGGTGAGCTTCTGCGTGACGGATTCGACGGAGTTATTATCACCGTTGGTTCAAGGGTCTGGCCCGCAGTCGAAGCGGTGGAAGAAATTGATGAGGAACACGGCAAGGCTGTTGCGGTATTCAACGCCCGGTTCATTAAGCCGCTTCCGGAAAGACAGATTCTGGAATTGGCCGGACGGTTCAAGAAAATCCTCATTGTGGAAGAAAATGCCAAGGCCGGAGGATTCAGTTCCGCAGTGGTTGAGCTGCTGGTGGACAACAATGCCATTGACGGGCACGAGATCAAGCGTCTCGGCATCCCTGATGAGTTCATTGAGCACGGTACCCAGCTTGAGCTGCGCAATGAACTTGGTATTGATACCGCAGGCATGAAGGATGCTATGAAGGAAATGCTTGGGTTGGAGCAGGATTAATTGAATTTGAGTTCGAATTAGCTAAAAAAGTAAAGGCTCAACCTCTTAAGAGGTTGAGCCTTTTTCATTTGCTGAGATGAAAATAATTATTTGCGTAGGGCATCCGAAATTGCGGGAGAATTAATTATTCGCTCAAGCTGTTCTTCCAAAGCTTGCGGAACGACCTTCATGGCATGGCTGGGAGGATTCATCATATTTCCCCCTAATTCATCTGATCCTTGTAGTGTGGTTTCAGCTATTCGCGAACCGGACTCATTGTAAACTGTAGCTTTAAAGTCGTAATGCATTGCTACACTGTACATAGTGTCAGATTTCCAATTGAGAATAGATACGAGTATTGAGCGGTTTTTATGCTCATTGGATAATTTTTCTTTAGCTGTACCAGTCTCGGTTAGGGGAGATATGGTTATTTTGCTAACGCGGTAGCCTTGTTTTTCCAAGCCTGCCGCAAGAGCATTTAAAACATCTTCGGCCAAAGGTTTGCCGCTTTGAGTTGTAACATCGAAGGGATTACCGAATCCGCCGCGTTGTAGTCCGATAAAATCCTTGGTTTTATCGCCGCTTAGAATATATTCACGAGTATCTTGAACACCTAAGACCACTTCCTGATTTGAGGAGTGAGAAACTTCAGGTACCGCATTAGCCAGATCGTATTTGTTGCCTACTGCACAGCCAGCTAAATTCAATAAAGACAGAATACATATCAAAAGTAGTTTTTTCATAGAGATAGTCCATAAGCAGTTTAGAGGTTATTGAATTATTTGCTGCTTCTATATTATCAAAATAATTAAGTCTACTTTTATATGTTTTGTCCTAAAAAAGTTTCGAAAATTGATAGGAAGTGGGAATTGCAATTACTTTTTAATGATTTTTATATTTCAGCAAAATCGGCCCATCTTCCGCAGGCAGCCCTTCCGGGGCATCGTCTTTCAGAAAGTTTCGTACATCTTCGGCCTGTGCAATTACTCCCTTTTTCAACAGGGTCGGACCAGCTTCCTTCGCTATGAGATTAAAAAGTTTCAGGTAAATTATTGCGTCACCGGAACGGACAGCTTCAGATGTTTGGGCACTGATGTCACTGCGGAAGCCACTGATAGGAGTATCCCGGCACATGGCAATGCCGCTGATTCCGGGCAGGGCACCGGAAAGGGATACTTCGTCACCATCCTTGATTTTGACCCCGTCAATATCATCCACGGGGGAGCCGTTAACGAAAATCGCCCGTACCCGTGTTTCTGCATAGTCAGAACTCAGTCCGATTATTTCAACCATGAATTCGCGGATGCTCATGCCGGAAGTTGCGTGAATGGTAACGCCCTTTTGCAGTAGGGTGGTTGTTCCCGGAATTCCGGCTTGTATAGTCACGGTCTTGAGATTTTCCTGCATGGCGGTCCTCGCAAAGATATGGGTGAATTGTGCTTGTATAGGTATAATTATCTGTAATTGTTAGTAATGATGCGCTGGAAAACAGTAGCTGTCAAATATCGAAATTAAGAAAGCCTGCCCGTAATAATTACGGACAGGCCTTAGTTGTTGGTATAGTTTGAAATAAATTATTTATTTTTTCTTTTTTGTGCTTCTTCTTCGCGCAAGGCACGGCGAAGAACCTTGCCGACCATGGTTTTGGGCAGGTCGCTACGGAATTCCACCTGTCGGGGAACTTTGAATCCGGCCAGCTTTTCGCGACAGTAACCGATAACCTCAGCGCGATCCATGCTTTCGCCTTCCTTAAGCACGATGTAGACCTTGATTATTTCTCCGCGAGTCTTGTGGGGTAGTCCGACAGTAACCGCTTCCTGAATTTTGGGATGTTTGTAGAGCACTTCATCCACCTCACGGGGGTAGATATTGTAACCGCTGGAGATGATCATGTCCTTCTTGCGGTCTACAATGTAGAAGTATCCTTCTTCATCCATGTAGGCGATGTCTCCGGTGTAGAGCCAGCCGTTACGCAGAGTTCCGGCGGTCTCGTCAGGCTTGTTGTAATAGCCTTTCATGACCTGCGGTCCACGGATGACAAGTTCACCCATTTTTCCGGGAGGCAACTGTACGCTACCTACTTCCATGTCCACGATGGCGGCGTCAGTGGAAGGCAGGGGCATGCCGATGGAGCCGGGTTTCTTTTTACCGAGCAGCGGGTTGATGTGAGTGACCGGTGAAGCTTCAGTTAGTCCGAATCCTTCAACAATGGTTGCTCCGAAAACTTCCTTGAACTGCTTGATTCCTTCCACAGGCATGGGCGAGGAACCGGATAGACAGTATTTCACCGAAGCTACATCGTATTTTTCCACTTCCTTCTGCTGTAACAGCGAAATATACAGGGCCGGGGCACCCGGAAAAAGGGTCGGCTTTAGTTTGTGCATGGTTTTGAGCACATCAAGAGGCACGTAGCGAGGAAAAGGAACCATGGTCGCGCCCAGCATGACGGGGAAGTTAAGACAGACGGTCAGTCCGTAAATGTGGAAATAGGGCAGGATACCCATTACTATTTCCTTTTCTTCACCCAGTTTATTGAGCATTGCGTGGGCCTGCTGCACATTTGCGCCGAGGTTGGCATGGGTCAGGTTGCAGCCTTTGGAAAGTCCGGTAGTACCACCGGTGTATTGCAGCAGAGCGGTATCTTCCGGCCTGATGTTCGGTGCACTGTAACGTTCCTTGCCTGCCAGCAGAATATCCCACTTGAGGACAGAAGAGTCGTTGTAGGGTACTTTGGGAGAGTTGTTTTCCCGCATGCATTTTACTTTGTAAAGCATGTTCAGGGGGAATTTGAGGGTATCAGAAATTCTGGTGACCAGATATTTACGTACCGGGAGTTTGTCGCGCAGCTTTTCCACCTTGGACCAGAGCAGATCGATGGTGATCAGCATTTTGGCTCCTGAATCACCAAGCTGGTGGACTATCTCGGTTTCCATGTACAGCGGATTGGTCAGGGTCACAATGGCCCCGGCCTTGAGGATCGCAAAATAGGTCATGATCATCTGCGGAGTGTTGGGCAGCATGATGGCGACCCGGTCTCCCGGTTCAATGCCCAGCTTACGCAGGTTGGCGGCCATGATTTCAACCTGCTGTTGCAGTTTGCCGTAGGTGATTGACCAGTTCTGGAATTCAATGGCTTTGCGTTTGGGCCATTTTTCAGCTGTCAGGTCCAGATATTCAAATAACGGGCGATATACAAAATCAATACTCTTTACTACATCCGAATCATAATGATCCAGCCACGGGCGTTTGATATCCACTCCTTACCTTCCCTTATCCTTAATTCAACGCATTGAATTATTAGTCTTTCCTGTATGGAAACGTAGCGGCTGACCTAAAAGATCCAACTGTTACGCAAGTTCCTAATCCCTCGCATGGGGCTCCATTTTCCTTTTAAAGAGGGGCGAGTATATTGATCTGTTTAGATTCTTGCAAGTTTGTATGTGTGCTTATTTGCGGGCTGATCTGGAAAAAAGATCCAGCAGGTAACTGGTCAGGGCTTGATTCGCTCCCTGTCCGCATTTTGAAAAGGGGCAGCCCAGTTCATAAGGCACTTCCATGGGGCGCGGGGTTCCGTGGTATACTACGGCATCGCGGCCAGATTTTGATTCCTTGACCAGAATCTGCATGGTGATGAAGCAGGTGTTCGGGCCGCTCCTGATGCGCTGAATTTCCGGGGTCCATTCATTAATCAGTACCGGATATTCCGCAAAAAAAGGATCGCCGTAGAACCCGTTATATGCGAATCCAACCCGCTGTGATTCTCCGGTCGCCGCAAGTTTGGGCGAAATAGAACCGACACGCGCTTCAATAAGATAGTTTGCAGTTCCGTCCGGAGTATACTGATAGCCGATTCCTTCTATGGATTTGATGATGTTCTGTTCCATAGGAACAACTCCGGCCTCAACTTTTCGCGGCAGGCCGTTTCCCTTGAGTTCGAAAAGCACAACTTGGACATTAAATGTTCCGGGGGTGGGATTGAATACAGTTATGGGTACGGCAGGTTTGGTCTCATGGCTGGCACATCCGTATAAAAAAATGAACAGACAGAGACAAAATAGTTTTACAAGGCCGGATTTTTTTAACATAAATACCCCTTAAGTTGTGTACACGATAATTTGCATCAGTTGTATATCAATACATGTGACCTAGCAATAACAAGGCTCTTTAGATTGAGCTGTTTTCTTGAAGTTCAAGAATAGGTGTATTTATTTTGAAAAAAAAGGTAATACCTTTAAGTGGCCGAAACAGGTATCCACTGTAAAACCTGTGAGGAAATAGGGCATAATCTGGGATTGATTGTGAGGGAGTCACTATATGCTGGACAATGAAATATTATTGGATGCCGGGACTAATGAATTCGAAATTATTGAGTTTTTTGTCGATGAAGTTGACGGAGGCAATGAAGACCGTGATTACTTCGGTATAAACGTGGCGAAGGTGCTTGAGGTTGTCGAGGCACCTTGCGGGTTGGAAGCAGCTGAAGGCGCTCCACATCCCAGCTATCTGGGAACTATGTCCCTGCGTGATATTATTCTTCCGGTTATTGATCTGGCTGTCTGGCTCGGTATTGAGCGTAAGGAGTCAGAGTTCGAACTCATCGTGGTTACCGAGATGAACAATGTCATTACCGGATTTTTGGTCACCGGAGTGACCCAGATTCACCGCATCGGCTGGGGAGACCTGAAAACGCCTAACAAATACATAGCGGATATGGATACCAACTGCATCACCGGAACCGTTCATCTTGAAGATCGGTTTGTCCTGATGATCGATCTTGAGAGAATTTTGGGTGAGCTTGATCCTGAAATGGCTGAACGAAGTGACGGTCAGGTTCATACCGCCCCTGAAAAGATGACTGCCGTATTAGTGGATGATTCCGTTTCCGTGCGCGCGCTGCTTAATAGAAATTTTGAGACTTCCAATTTTGAGGTCAAACTTTATACAAACGGGCAGGAGGCTTGGGAGGCTCTTCAAGAAATGAATGCTGAAGCCAAAGAGAGCGGCGGTGCCATCAATGATATAATTGATGTTGTTGTTTCTGATATTGAGATGCCCCAGATGGACGGCTACACCTTGACCAGACATATCAAGGAACATGCGGATCTATCCTGCCTGCCGGTAGTTCTCTTTTCCTCCTTGATCACCAAAGGACTCTACCACAAGGGTGAGGCGGTCAAGGCGGATGACCAGATCACCAAGCCGGAATTCAATGAGCTTACCGGGCGGGCCATTGCCCTCATTAACAAATACAGGGCCAAACGGCTGTCTGCATAATGTCCGCTTAAGTCAAATACTTAGAAAATTGTCCGTACCGTGCAGGGGCGTGCCTTTGCTGTTTGCCACAAACAAAATCCCCTTCGTTGTTTTACGAAGGGGATTTTGTTTGTTTATTTTTTAATCCAGCCGCGTCTTTTCATGCATTTTTCAAATGTTGTTGTGTAAGCGTAGTTTTCGGAAAACTCGGCTTCATAAGTGGTGGGTTCCGGCGGTGCTCCGTCGGTCTGCGCTCCTACCGGAACATTCTGCTGATTTTGGTTGTCGCAAAATTCCCGGTCGCGTTTGAAAATTTCCTTTTCCTTGGCCGGGTCGGCAATGTTCGGATTATGCCATGAACCACAACCTCCGAGTAGCAGCAGGGCCGCAGTCAGCAATAAGATTTTCTTCATTCAGGACTCCTTTAAAAATTATTCTGCCTTGAGATCGCGGGTCATCAGGTCGCGTACCGCTGTTGCAGGATCTTTGTCTTCGTATAAGATTTTGTAGACTTGTTCGGTTATGGGCAACTCTACTCCCAATTTTTTAGCCAGAAAATGAACCGACTCGGTTGTCTTCACTCCTTCGGCTACCATACGCATTTTCAGGATTTCATCCAGCTTCAGTCCCTGACCTAGCTTGAGGCCGACCTGTCTGTTACGTGAAAGGTCTCCGGTGCAGGTCAGTACAAGGTCGCCCATGCCGGAAAGCCCCATAAAGGTCGATGTCTGTGCGCCCATAGCTTCACCCAGCCTGCTCATCTCGGCTATTCCCCGGGTGATTAGGGCTGCACGTGTGTTATGCCCGAATTTCAGGCCGTCGGCCATACCTGCGGCAATTGCCATGATATTTTTTATGGCCCCGCCAATTTCAACACCCCGGTAATCGGGATTGGTGTAGATTCGCAAATAAGGTGTCGAGAAAAAATCCTGCACTTCCGCGGCCAGCTTTTCATCTTCACAGCCCAGTACGATGGAGGTCGGAAGTTCAGCACTTAGTTCGTAGGCAAAGGTCGGCCCGGAAAGGTGAGCGAATCTGGGGTTCAGCTCATCGAGAGTTTCATGAACCACCTGTGACATGGGTGCCCCGGTCTTTAATTCAATTCCTTTGCTGGCGCAGATAACCGCTGGATTTTCAGGGAAGTGCTGTTTCATATCAGCTAGGGCACTGCGCAGGAACTGGCTGGGAACTACAAGGATATAGTAGTCCGCACCCTGCATAACCTGCTGCGCATCGCTGCTGCATTTCAGGTCCGGGGAGAGTTTGAAATCAGGTAGAAATACTGAGTTGTATCCGGTTTTAGTTATTTCTTCGCAAAGTTTTTTTTCGCGTACCCAGAGGTGGGTATCATGTCCTTTTTTTGCAAGAGTATTGGCAAGGGTGGTTCCCCATGCTCCGGCTCCGATAACGGCAATTTTCATTTATTATCTCCTTGGAAATTGAATTCAGCGTGAATTTATTATCAAATCCAAGTTACCCGCCGTAGGGAAATTTAGCAACCTGTTCAAAAATGAAAGGGGGTTGTCGATAGTGAAAAAGAAAATTTGCATGGATCAAAGCAGCCATATATCATTATGTTGTTTTGAGAATTTTTAAAAAGGACAGCTGCATGATCCGTATTGAAAAAACAACTTTCCGTTTCACATTAGTAATGACCATTGAGCGTATGGGTAAAGATTTAAGCGTGAATCTTTACGGTGGGGATGAACCTCATATCGGGGCTGTTGCTCTGGCCGTACCTCACGCCGGTTTGCGTGACAGGGAAAAGGTCGATGGATCGGTTTCACTGCTGACCGTCTGTGGGCATAAAGAAGACGATCTGGCCCGCAAAATTTCCTATGAGCTGGCAACCTCATTTAACTGCACAGTCTCTGTGTCTTGCGGAATTCATCTTGAAAATGCCACGCCGCAGGAGATCGCTGATGTGCTGAAAGCAGCAGATGAAATGTTAAAGCAGTCTTTGGACGATTTGTCCTGATCTGTGTTGTTTTCGGGCCAGCATTGTGGAGTTCATACAGGCGTGGCTATGCTGTCTTTCTTGCAGCAGCAAGGGCCAGTCCGGCACCTACGAATAGTGAGCCGAAGATTCGATTTTGCATAAGCACTCTGGTTGGTGTGGAGAAACACTGGCGGACGGTTCCGGCCACACAAATTAAGTGCACAAGCAGCGCGAATTCAAGACCGGCTATCGGCATATCGTTTTCTTGGTTCCATAGCGCATTGAAGTATTCATTGATACAACCGCACCAGCACCCGGCGAAAGGCTGAAGATTATGGAAACAGCAACAAAAGATATCCAGATGGAAAACGGCATGGGCGGCAATCCTCTTAATTAGGGTAAGTGGTTGGGTGATTGGTCAGAGTTGTTATTTTTCCATGGAAAACGGATTTAAAAACTGGCGGCCCCAGAGAAGTTTTTTGTCGACCTCGCTTAGCTGCGCTTCTTCACAAACTTGATTCCAATTCTCGCGGATAGTTTCTTCAATGTGTTTGAAAATTGCTTGTGCGCTTTTTTTAGTGAGCAGAAAATTGTGCGCAGTTTCTAAACAAGTTTTTAATTGGCTGAGATTTTTGTTCCCGGAAATTTTCATGGCCTGTGAAGCCTCATTACCGCTGCGTCCCTGCGGGCAGATATCATAGGCCGGGGTCAGGGTCAGTTCCCGTCCGTCCCAGAAGGCTGCATGGTTCCGAGCATGATCGTCTGTGTTGCCGCTTAGGATGTTGAATACTAGACGAGAGAATAGTTCTTTGAGCGTCTGCTTGGGGCTGCTGAAGCGATGGCGGATGATTTCAGCGAAATCCTCGTAACTGGCATATCGTGATGTCATGTCATTCAGGCCGAAGATGGTCAGTGCGGAAACCATATTTTTGCGTGCCCAACTGTTTCCGTTTGGAGCGCGGTCAAATCGTTCAATAAGCAGAACATCTTTACCTACCGTTTTTTTCAGTTTTACCGGGGCCACGTCAAGTCCCGCAATCAAGGCCAAACGCATGGCAATGAATTCGGCTTTAACCACGCTGTAAAGGTCGGTGCTGGATGAAAATTTTGCTACATATTTTTTCCCCTGATCTTCGATCAAGGCTTTGGGGCGTGCGCCGCCGATGGAGCTGCCGTGAAATAACGCCTGATCCAGTTCAGGGGTTAGAGGGATTCCCTGTTCTACACGTTCAGCTGATTTTAATAATTCTTCAAGTGTTACGTTATTTGCAGAGCGGGGAATGTATTCTGTAGGAGATGTTTGAAAATCCAGCGCGCCGATACGGTCCGATCCTGATGACAGAAGATAGGTAAGCTCACTCAATTCCGCAGTATCCGCATTTGCCCCTTTGAGTCCTAATTGCCTATTAATTATGACTCGTCTGCCCCATGCGTCCGGGCCGCTGTCCCTGATACATCCGGGCATGTCAAGGCCGTCCGGCAAGGGGAGCCTTCCCGGTTGCAGGGGAAGCTCCGGTTCAAAAACAGATATGGCGGGCGATATTTCATGAACTCTTTCTAGATAACTTTTACCGTAGTTGAAATGAATTTCGTCGTTGTCCGCTTCCAGCTTTCCACAAACCACCGGAGTTGTTTCACCCGGGAGCCATATCCAGACGAAAGCTTCACTCTGATGTTTAGAAGTCATCATCCACATCCTTTACTTCAGATCTGATGCGTTGCGGCAGGAGGGTGATAAGCTTATTAGCTTGCTCAAGCCTTGTTGAAAGTGGAATCTTATTTTGTTCAAACAAATTAATACCCACGAGTGTTGCAAGTTCAAAGACCGAACCTATGGCACAAGTCATTTCGCCTTTCTCAATTTTTTGCAGTGTGTACCGTGATATTCCAGCCCGGTCAGCCAGACTCTGTTCAGACCATTTTTTTTGTTTGCGTAGGAGCTTAATCTGTCTGCCAAGCAGCAGGACGGCTTCCTGATTCTGTTTTGAGTAAGTTTTGTTGGGCATGGATAAACTTTAACTAAGATTGATTGTTTTTGCAACTTTTGATTGTTTTAACACTCATTAAAGGCTTTAATGAGTGTTAAAACAATCAAAGAATAAAACCCCCGGACTTTCGTCCGGGGGCAGCGTGCATTCTTACGGCAACCCAGTTGGCTCAGGTTGTGATACCAATGGAGTCGGTTTAGTTTTGCGGATAAGCAGTGTTGTCGGGCAGAATCTTCCACCAGTTCTTATCTAAACGTCCTGCTTTCACAGCTTCATCGTACCATTCGACAACCAATCCTTTTTTGAATCTCATTTTCTCTTTAACGAGCTTATCAAAGGGAACGCCTGCAAGCTTCTGAGCCTTTTCCTTGGTGGAGAAGTCAGGCACTTCGTAATTGGTTACACCGTGGTTTGCGAGAATGTTCTGAAGTTCCAGACGGGCCTGCATGGCCTTGTTGTTTGCTACACCCAGAAGGCGCAGGGTTTCACCGGGAGCATGGAAGAAAGAACCATGGCTGGCAATGGAGTAATCCCAGAGCCACTGTGCGGAACGAATGGTATTAATGGGCTTTTCCATTTCAGCTTCGGTTGCGCCTACTTCCCATGCCTTCTTGGCTAAAAGGTGCGCATTAGCAAGGCTGTTCATGGCGATAACATTCAGCTGGTTTTTACGCTTCAGTTTTTCTTCTACAATCTGCTTGAACTCTTCCTCGCTCTGGCGGTGGCAGGTCAGGCAGGAGTTTGCGATGTTGTTGAGCGGGCTCTGAATCTGGTGGTCAGAGAATTTTACACTGCCTTCCTGAACGTAAGGCATGTGGCAGTCCGCGCAGGAAAGGCCGCGCTTGTAGTGAATACCGGTGGTGAAGATTTCATAACCGGGATGCTGGGCTTTAAGCATGGGAGTCTTACTCAGCTTGTGAGTCCAGTCTTTGAATCCATATTCGTTGTAGTATTCTTCCATGTTTTCGGCAGCGAGGCCCTTGGCCCACGGGAAGGTAACTACAGCGGCAATCTGCTTGTTGCCTGCCTTATCGGTGTAAGGGGTCTTTTTGAAGTAATATTCAGAGTGGCACTGGGCGCAGGCCAGAGAACGCATCTCCTGAAAAGTAAGATCTTCCAGTTTTTTGCCGCTCGCTTCAAGGCCGCGTTTAAGGTAAGGTCGTGAGATCTCAAGCTGGCTTGTCTGACTGTTGTGGCAGTCTGCGCAGCCGATGGGGTTCACAATCTCGTTACCCATTCTTGCCCATTTCCCGGTGAAATATTCAAGTTCACCGTCTCTTTCCATAATGCGCGGAACATCAGAAGATTTACAGGACCAGCATGCCATGGGCATCGGGCCGTCGTTGGGACCCGTAGGTGCTCCTGTGCGGAGGGTGTTGATGTTGCTTTGCAGAGCGTTGAAGTGTCCGCGAGGAGCATTATAGTCTTTGGCGAAACCGTAACCAGACCAAAGAATTGCCAGCTGGGGATATTTTTCCACCAGATCTTCAATTTTGTTACTGTCTCTGGTTTTTTTCCAGGTATCATATTGGCGAGGATATTCCTTGCCCCAGATGTCGCTTCTGGCTTCCACTCCTTCTGCTTTAATGACAGGAGCTGTACTCAGTAAAACTTGTTCAGATTTCTTGGTATTGATTGAAAGCAGCATGTAGGTCATGAAGGCTATTGCAATTAGAGCCCCCACTAGTATTATAGTATTTTTCTTCATTGTTCCCCCATTCATCTCCAGAATATTATTGAGTCCACTTTGCACCAAGTCTTACAGGTGCGGCATCAATACTGCGCACTTTTCCGTGCGGGACATAGCGGTGACAATCCCAGCATTTTCTTTTCCCCAATGACTCACTGTCAAACGCATGGTAGCGGTCAACATTCTTGATGAGTGTTTTCGAAAAGCTGGAATGACATCTTATGCAGTTTTCCTGAACACGGCGGGCACCATCCTCTGTGATGAGCATGCGTTTTCCGTATGTGCTCAATGTGAAGGCGACAGAGTGATTCCATCCGTCGCGGCTTTTAGACGCGTATTTGTCGACGTAATTTTCTGTCGGCAAATGACAATCAACGCAGGTGGCGCGTTGAGCGTGGGAACTGTGCTGCCATGTAGTGTAATAACTCTCCATAACATGGCAGTTGATACAGGCTGTGGGGTCACTGGACATGTATGATGTGGCCTTGGACTCTTGGACCAGATACACACCCATCACCACAGCAACTGTTACACTTGCCAGTGCACAGAACCGTAGAATCGAGTTAAAGTTCATAGACACCTCTCTCTACAAGTTTGCTTTGGCCTCATTAGTCTTCTTTTGTAAAAGTGTTATTTTATTAGATTGGCTGTGCTTCCTCCTTTTTGATTATTGATGTTTTAGAAATAGTTAATTGCTTGAATTATCCATGTTGTCTGGGGCTGTTTCAAATTCTTGATTTATTTTAATTAAAGTGGAGCTTGCATTCTTTCAATTGGAAAATAAAAAGATTGCACTACTGCCAATATCTCATAATCATGATTTTAAATCTATGACTTAAGTCAGAAAATAACGCGTCTTTTTTGACAGAATCGGTAAAACAAATATTTCGGCTTCAACACTTGAGGATGAAACAATATGCGGGTATCACTGGCTGACTAAAGAAAAGATCAAGGATGGGATATGGCAAAAAAATTTACTGAACTTGAACATAATATTCTGGCTCTGGCGGGAACTAATCTTTCATGGAGTGCAACACCTTACGCAGATATTGCTGAGCAGGTGGGGTGTTCCGAGCAGGAAGTGCTTGACCTTTTAAGCCGTCTTAAAGATGACAAAATTATCCGCCGTTTCGGGGCGACTCTACGTCACCAGAAGGCCGGATACGGCGCAAATGCCATGGTCGCATGGCGGGTAACTGAAGATCAGGAGCCGGAAAAGGTCGGCGAATTCATGGCTGCGCGTTCTGAAATCAGCCATTGCTACCTGCGTCTCACTTATGAAGACTGGCCGTACAACCTTTATACGATGATCCACGGTAAAGGACCGGACGATTGTAAAAATGTTGTGGCTGAACTTGAAGAGCAGACCGGAATTACCGATCACTGTACCCTGCGCAGTCTGAAAGAACTCAAAAAGACCTCCATGGTCTATTTCGAAAAGAAATAAATTTTACGGGGAGCACAAAATCATATTCCCCACGCACAATCTGCCGTCTCCAATAGCGAAGCCCTACGAAAACGTTTTGGGATTCTTAAACCCTTTTGGAAAGGGGTTTAAGCCCCCGGAGGGCCGCCGGAGGCTTCATTTTATTAAAAAAGCGCGAAGCGCATCATAAGGAGTTTTTCATGGCTTCATCATCTGAACTTTTTAATAAGGCACAGGAACTGCTTCCCGGCGGTGTTAACAGCCCGGTCCGCGCTTGCAAATCTGTTGGCTGCGATCCTCTTTTCATTGAAAAGGCCGAAGGCAGCCGCATGTGGTCCGTGGAAGGGCAGGAACTTATCGATTACGTCATGAGCTGGGGCCCGATGATGCTCGGCCACGGCTATGAAGCAATCAAAGAAGCAGCCCACAAGGCCGTTGATATGGGCGCAAGTTACGGCGCACCCTGTCCCGGTGAAATCGAGCTGGCCGAAGAGATCATCAAAATGGTCCCCTCCATTGAGATGGTACGCATGGTCAACTCCGGCACTGAAGCAACCATGTCCGCACTGCGTCTCGCCCGTGGCGTAACCGGCCGCGACAAAGTCCTCAAGTTCGAAGGCTGCTATCACGGTCACAGTGATTGCTTTCTCGCCAGCGCAGGTTCCGGTCTGGCAACTTTTTCCATTCCCGGCACTCCGGGTGTTCCTGAAGGAACTGTAAAAGATACCCTGCTTGCTCCCTACAACGACCTTGAGGCCGTAAAAGCTGTCTTTGAAAAAGAAGGTAAGAGCATAGCAGCGATTATAGTTGAGCCTGTTGCAGGTAACATGGGTCTCGTTCTGCCCAAGGAAGGATTTCTTGAAGGTCTGCGTGCACTTTGCGACGAGCACGGCGCATTGTTGATTTTCGACGAAGTTATTACCGGATTTCGCGTAACTTCCGGTGGCGTAGGTCCCCGTTTCAACGTCACCCCTGATCTGACCACTCTCGGAAAAATCATCGGCGGTGGTTTTCCTGTAGGCTGCTACGGCGGTAAAAAGGAATACATGAATCGTATTTCTCCCTGTGGTGATGTTTATCAGGCCGGGACACTTTCCGGTAACCCCGTAGCCATGGCAGCAGGTGTCGCAACTCTGCGTGCGCTCCAGAAGCAGGATTATGATGCTCTTGAAGCACGTACCCTCAAGCTGGCGCAGGACATGAAAGCTGCCCTCGAAGCCAATGGTTTCAAGATTACCCTGAACCATGTTGCTTCTATTTTCACTCTGTTCTTCACTGATCAGGAAGTAACTGATTTTGAATCCGCCAAGACCGGTGATGCCGAGATTTATTCTAAATTCTATCGCCATATGCGCGATAACGGCGTGAACCTCGCACCTTCCAGCTTTGAGTGTACTTTTACTTCTTTCGCGCACAGCGAAGCTGATTACGAAGCCACTCTGGAAGCTGTTAAAAGCTTTAAAGGTTAAGAATGTCTCCAACGGCTGGGGAAGGGGAAACTCTTGCAAGAGTTTCCCCTTCCCCAGACCCCATCCCCTTCAGAACCTTTTAGTTTGCTTCGCATACAGATTTTTAATACGACCTTCGAATATACAGATGGCGAAGCCCTAATAAAAGGTTTTGGGATTCTTAAACCCTTTTGCAAAAGAGTTTAAGCCCCCGGAGGGAAACATGCCTGCTAAAATTTCAATTTACTCCCTTACTCAAAAAGGTACAGAAACCGCACACAAACTTGCAAAATCGTTGCAGGCTGATTGCTATGTGCTGCATCGGTACGCCGCAGAATCCGACATCCCATTTTCCTCCCTCAAAGACATAGTTGCCGATAACTTATCCAGATACGAAAACCATATTTTTGTGGCCGCTTCCGGCATCGTAGTGCGCATAATTGCGCCTCACCTGAAAAGTAAGGATGTGGACCCGGCTGTGGTTGTTGTTGATCAGGAAGGGGAGTTTGCCATCAGTCTGGTCTCCGGGCATCTGGGCGGAGCCAATGAACTTGCCCGTTTGGTGGGCGATGAAATCGGAGCTACTCCTGTTATTACCACGGCTACGGATTGTGCGGGTGTTCCTTCCATTGATTTGCTGGCCCGTGATCAGGGGCTGATCATTGGTGATATCGGTTTAATTAAGCATGTTAATGCTGCTATTTTGGATGGGGAGAAAATCCCGGTTTACGATCCTGACGGTTTTTTGGACATATCCGCAATTAGTGATTATTTTTATGTGGTGGAAGCTGTTGAAGAGTTGTCGGAATCTCGTTGCGGTGTTGTTGTGGACTGGCGTCACCATGAGTTGCCAAAGCGGGTGGTATCCCTTTTTCCACGTTGTTTGACTCTTGGAGTAGGGTGTCGGCGCGGGGTTCCTGCTAATGAGATTCTAGATCTGATTCTTTCCGTTTTGGCGGATAATAGGATTGCCATTGAGTCCGTATTTTGCATGGGATCAATTGAGGCGAAACGTGATGAAGCGGGACTGCTCGAGGCAGCAGAAATTTTAGGGCTGGATTTGAAGTTTTTCAGTGCAGCAGAACTTGATGAAATTGAGGTCGCCAATCCTTCGGGCATGGTGATGAAACATATGGGGGTCGGTGGCGTGTGCGAAGCGGCGGCAATGAAGCTTGCAAATGCAACGCAAATTCTGGTTCCCAAGACCAAAAGTTCGCGGGTGACTGCGGCAATTGCAAGGAAAGTATGAGTAAAGGTTGCATAAAAGTGATCGGCCTCGGCCCCGGTGATGAGTGTCTGTTGGCCCCGCAGGCCCGGCAGGCTATTGAGGATGCGGATGTCGTGGTCGGTTATACCGGATACGTGAAGCTGGTTCCGCAGGAGCTGCTTGAAGGCCGGGAAGTTCTTTCTACAGGCATGATGGCCGAGGTTGAACGTTGCCGTAAGGCAGTGGATGCCGCGGTTTCCGGGCGTAATGTTGTAATGGTTTGCAGTGGTGATCCGGGAATTTACGCCATGGCCGGGCTGGTGATGGAGTTGCTTGAAGCCGGGGAACTGTTTGATAAAGTAAATTTTGAAGTAGTGCCGGGAATTCCGGCTTTTTCTGCGGCAGCGGCCTTGCTGGGTGCACCGCTCATGCATGATTTCGCTTCCATCAGCCTTAGCGATCTACTCACCCCGTGGGAAAAGATTGAGAAAAGACTGGAGGCTGCTGCTTCTGCTGATTTTGTAATTGCAATTTATAATCCCCGTTCCAAGAAGCGTGCAGGGCATCTAGGTGAAGCTGTTGAAATTTTAAAAAAATATCGTGACGGGACCACTCCGCTTGGTATCGTGAACCGGGCTTATCGTGAGGAGCAGAAGGTACGGGTGGTTACTCTGGATACACTTGATGTGGGTGATGTGGATATGCAAACGGTTCTGATTATTGGGAATTCTTCTACAAGAGAGGTCGCGGGAAAAATGCTCACTCCGCGAGGTTATGCCAACAAGTATGACATCTGATTCTGTGCGGGATAACTATTTGATACCGCTAATTTTAATAAGTAAATTTTTTTACCGTGCTTGACATGGTTTTTTATCTAAATTAAATCCACAAGGAGACTGTAATTAGGTTAACGTTATTCTAAGGAGGAACTGAGGATGAAAAAGACCCTGCTTATCTGCATGGTAGCAGCTGCTCTGGTTTGTGCTTTCGCACTTCCCAGCCTGTACGCTGTTGACGCTCCCGGCGACATGGTTTTGAAGGCACCTGCTGGTGCTAAAATGACCAAGGCCCCTGTTGATTTTTCTCACAAAGGACATGCTGCTGTTGACTGTACCAAGTGTCACCACAAATGGGACGGAAAAGCTGCTGTAAAAAAATGTTCTGCTGAAGGTTGTCACGTTGACACCAGCAAAAAAGGTAAAAAGAAGCCTACTTCTTTCTACTCCGCTTTCCACTCTAAGTCTGACATGAGTTGTGTGGGTTGCCACAAGGCTCTGAAGAAAGCTAAGAAAGCAACCGGTCCCACCAAGTGTGGTGACTGCCACCCCAAGAAAAAGAAATAAGTTTTCTTGATGTGTAATTAAAAGGGGGCTGCCCGCCCCCTTTTTTTAAATTTTTTTTAAGAGGGTAGTCTATGACCCCGGATTCACCGGATAAGAAAGGCACGGAAGAGGTTCTCGACCTTAATGATGTTGCTGAAGAGGTTGATGCCAGCTTTGAGCAGGAACTCGAAGACCTTTTTTCTGAAGATCTTGAAATTGAAGAGCCTGAATTGACCATGGATGATTCAGACGATCTTCTTGTGCTGGATGATGTTGTCGAGGCAGGTGGTGACGATGATCTGCTGGTGCTTGATGACGTTGTTGAGACCGGTGAGGATGATGTTCTTGAATTGGACGATATTGTTGAGAAAGCAGGGGATGAAGTTCTTGAACCTGATGATATAGTTGAAGAAGCTGGGGATGACACCCTTGTGCTTGATGATGTTGTTGAAGAAGCTTCCGGGGAAGACATCCTTGAACTTGATGATATTTTAGAAGATGCCGGGGACGTACTTGACCTGGGCGAAATTGCTGAAGAAGCAACAGAAATTTTCGAATCTCCGGCAGACGAAGCTATAGCTGAAGCTGATCTCGGAGATGATATTGATTTTGATCTCGGTGAGGCTGAAGTCCTTGCCGCTGACGGAGTTGAGGACGGCGAACTTGACGCTGACGGCCTTGACGGTTTGATTGATGGTCTCGGCGGTGACGCAACCGTTGCCGAAGATGATGCCGAGGATATTGATTCTTTGTTCGAAGAAGATTCTGATGTTGCAAATCTCGATTCTTTGCTGGATGAAGCCAGCGCGGACGAAGATGACGAGCTTGATGGGCTTCTCGGTGAAGTCGAAGACAAGGTTGAGCTTGGAGATCTGGGTGAGGACATCCTTGCAGATGAAGATATAGAAGGGTTGCTGAGCGATGACCATGAAGAGGTGGTCGAACTGCATGAAGAAGGCCTTGATTTATTGGAAGAGCTTACAGATGAGCCAGCAGAACAGCCGGTCATTGAAACCGTATCTGAAGTGGAAGTTGCCGAAGCTGAGGTTATCGAGCCGGAAGTGCTAGAACCTGTGGTTGAAGAGCCTGTAGTAGAAGATATTTCCGTTGAAGAAAGTGAAGTCGCTGAGCCGGAGATTGTTGCTGGCGAAGTGGATCTTGCCGCCGACCTTGAAATGGTCAGTGATGAGGAATTAGGTGCAGATGACGATGACCTTGATCTCGGTGAACTGCTTGAGGATGCTGAAATAGATTTTTCCGATCTTGATGCTGAACTTGAAGCCGATGATGCTGACGGTTTGGTCGATGCAGGTGAACAGGCTGCGATAATTGAGGAGCTTGAAGAAAAGGCTGCTTCTGCCGCCAAGCGTTCTGAAGCTCTTGAAATTTCCCTTAATGATGCGACTGAGCGGATTGCGGTGCTTGAGCAAGTCCTTGAATCCGCTACTGAGAAAATCGCGCAGGTTGACTCCCTTGAAGTAAATCTGGCCGCTTTTGCGGAAAACATGCGTTTGCTTGAGGAAAAAGTCGCTCAGGATAGCGGAGTCGAATCTGCTGTTAGTCAGCAGTTAAGCGAAGCTTTGAGCCCCGACTCTGCTGCTGTTGTTGCTATTGCCGCAGCCGCTGCCGATGAAGTAAGCGATAAAATTAACGATCAGGTTCAGCTGGGACTGCGTGAAGTTCGCGCAGATTCCGAAGAGCGCGTTGCCGCTATCGAGACTAAGCTTGCTGAAGGTCCTGAGCTTGAGCCGCGCATGGTTGCTCTTGAGACCCGTCTGGATGAGACTCCTGATCATGATCCGCGTATTGCAGCTATTGAAACGCGCCTTGACGAAGCTCCAGATCATGAACCCCGGCTTGGTGGGATTGAGGAAAAACTCGAAGCCCTGCCTGATGTGGAAGAGGTTGTCAGCAAGTCTCTCGAAAAGGAACTTGATCCTGACTCCCCGGCCTTTTATCGCATCAAAAGCCGCTTGACCGAGGATATTGAGGATTACCTTGCCCCGCGTCTGGTGGAGAAGATTGATGAGATGAAGGGTGAGCTTGAGGAGTCTTTTAAGGCTTCTGTTGAAGAGCTTCTTGCTGATAAGCTTGAGCGCGCTGTTCCGGCTGAAGCTGCCCGGATTATCCGTGAAGAGATCGCGGCACTTGCCCGTGAACTTGAAGGATAATTTTTTTTAATAATGTTTTTTTGATCGGTCCGGCGGACATATGTCTGCCGGACCGATTTGATTTGTAGTAAGTGCGTGGGAAAAAGAAAAAGCCTACGTCCCCGGTTTTGCCAGTCCCAGCGGCGAATCCTTAATAAAAGGTTTTGGGATTCTTAAGCCCTTCTGTAAAGGGTTTAAGTCCTAATTGAGCCGCCGGTGGCATCAAAAAGCGGGTCGACTATTTGGAGGTCTCATGCTAAAGAGCCTCACAAAAGAAGGGTGCTTAACAGGTTTTCTTCTTTTTACCCGCCCGGCGCCCCTACCTGTGGAGGTTGTGGCCATTTCCCACCGGGCGGGGTTTTTCAAGCCTAATCAAGGATATATACCATGGATAAGATTCAGAAGCAGGCTTTGCAGGTCGCCAAAGAAATCGTAGTAAAATTTATTGAGGTCGGAAGAATTTCCCCCTCCAATTTTTCTGAGCACTTCAGTGCCATTCATGCTGATGTTGTAGCTTCTGTCGTTGAGCAGGAAAAGACTCTTGCTGCTGACGACAAGGGAGATGCTCAGTAGATGGCGCAGGTATCTGATCAGGAGCATGGCAAGAAAGTCAGGGACATGTTCGGCAGGATTGCCGGGTGGTATGATTTCCTGAACCATTTTTTAAGTGCCGGGCAGGATATTTACTGGCGGTACCGTCAGGTAAAATTGGTCCGTCCGAGCAAAGACGGTCTGGTTCTTGATCTTGCTGCCGGAACCCTAGACGTCTCTGTAGAACTTCTACGTCAGTACCCGGATGTGAAAGTTCTGGCCATGGATTTTACCCATGAGATGCTCGCCTGTGGCAAGGCAAAAAAACTTGAAGGCAAGCATGCTCTCCGCAGTGAGAGTATTGCAGCTGTTCAGGCTGACGGAAGAGTATTGCCTTTGCCGGATTGCTGCCTTGACGGAGCTACCATTTCTTTTGGCATCAGAAACATACTTCCCCGCGAGGATTGCTATAAAGAAGTCCTGCGCACACTCAAGCCTGGAGCTCGGTTCTGTATTCTGGAATTCGGTTCCGGAAGCAAGAAAATCTGGAAGGGTGTTTACAATTTTTATCTGAACAAGGTTCTGCCTCTTTTAGGCAAGGTTGTTTCAGGTGATTCCGGGGCATATTCATATCTTGCGGATACTATCCGCGCTTTCCCGGATGAAAGAAGTCTCGGTGAGGAATTGCGTCGTGCCGGTTTCGGGCGGGTGATGTTTATTCCGCTACTTTCCGGGATAGTGTATATCCATGTGGCGGAAAAACCTGCGGAGTAACCTCAAAGGTCGGTTATTGACTGGCCTAGTGAGATGAGCAGTAAACCGAATATCATGGCGATCAGGCCGAGTATGCGTAATTGCCTCGGGCCTCGCTCAATAATTGAAATAAGGATTCTGGGCATGCGCTCAGAAAAAACAAAATAGGGAATCCCTTCAATAATGAAGGCCAGACCAAGGGCGGACAGAAGAAAGGACCAATCGATATTCATAATAGTAACTATGTATATGTGCTGGTTGGTTATGTCTACCCTTAACGGAACTGAGTTGGTCTATTAAATTTTAAGGCCGGAATTATTATACAAATGTTTTTGAAGGCTTATTTTGTTATCTAAGCAATAAAGGACAATAGTTTATGATTAATTACTCTGACATTGAAAAGAAAAATACCACAATTGCGGTGGTCGGCCTCGGCTACGTCGGCCTGCCCCTCGCAGTTGCCCTTGGCCGTAAGTTTAAAGTGCTGGGGCTTGATATTTCCGAACAGCGCGTTAAAGAATTGCGTGAAGGGTATGATCGCACTGCTGAGGTTTTGGAAGACGATTTCCATAACTATGTTGAATTCAGCACCGATGCTTCCCTGCTCAAAAATTGCGGCATAATCATTGTTGCCGTGCCTACTCCCATTGACGAAGCTCGTAACCCGGATCTGCGTCCCGTAGTTGGCGCTTCCACCATGGTTGGCGAGAATATGTCTGCCGGATCTGTGGTTGTATACGAATCCACAGTATATCCGGGACTTACTGAAGATATCTGCGTTCCCATTCTCGAAGAAAAATCCGGGCTCAAGTACGGCAAGGATTTCGGAGTCGGTTATTCTCCCGAGCGTATCAACCCCGGCGACCGCGAGCATACCTTGCAGACCATCGTCAAGGTTGTTGCCGGTAATGATGCTGAAGTGGCCGAGCTGCTGGATAAACTTTACTCTTCAATTATCACAGCCGGAACCCATCGCGCTTCCTGCATCAAGGTTGCCGAGGCCGCCAAGGTAATTGAAAACACCCAGCGTGACCTTAATATCGCGCTTATGAATGAACTTTCCATGATCTTTGATAAAATGGGCATCGACACCCTTGATGTTCTGGAAGCTGCCGGAACCAAGTGGAACTTCTTGCCCTTCCGTCCCGGTTTGGTGGGCGGGCACTGCATTGGTGTTGACCCCTACTATCTGACCACCAAGGCGGAAGAGATTGGTCACCATCCGCAGGTTATCCTTGCAGGGCGTAAAATCAACGACTCCGTGGGTAAATTTATCGCTGACACAACAGTCAAGCAGATGATCAACGGCGACAGCAGGGTCAAGGGTGCCAAAGTCGGTATTCTCGGTCTGACTTTCAAGGAAAATGTTCCCGATCTGCGCAACACCAAGGTTGTTGACGTTGTTGACGAACTTGAATCTTTCGGCGTGGATGTACTTATTCACGATGCTTACGCTGATCCTGAAGAAGCTGTTGAGGAATACGGCATCACCACTTCTTCCTTTGATGATTTCAAGGATCTTGAAGCGGTTATTCTTGCTGTATCCCACGATAAATATCGTGAACTCGGTCTTGATACCATCAAGAGCTGGTTCAGGAATCCTGATAACGCCTTGATCATTGATGTGAAATGCTTCTTTGACCGTAAGGAACTGGATGAAGCCGGTATCAGGAACTGGAGATTGTAGTCTTTGAAACCGATTCTTTTTGTTACGGCAACAGCCAAGGAAATGAAAGCCGCGCTGGGCGGGGTCTGCAAACTGCCTCGGTTGGAGCAGGGCACTCCTGTTCCTTTTATGTTCGGTGATCGTTCCGGGTTGTTGCTGGTAACCGGAATCGGGGTGATTAATACATCTTTCGCCCTCGGGCGGGCATTGGCCGGAAATGATGTGGGCGTGGTTGTGCTGGCTGGAATTGCCGGGACATTTAATGCTGAACAGTTTCCCCTTTGTTCCTCCTGTGCGGTAAAAAAAGAAATTTGGCCCGAATACGGGTTGAAAAAAGGTGACCATGTTGATCCCAAAGGGCTGGGATTCAGCCTTGCGGAGATCGATGGTCAGCCTGTCTGGAACGAGATTGAACTTTGTTCTGGAAAAAGTCTTGTTGATTCAGGACTTGACCGATTTGAAAATCTACCCGAAGCTGTGTCTTTGACCGTGAGTGGTGTGACCGCTACGGCTGAGGGTGCTGCCGCACACAGAAATGAACATGCGGCGGATATAGAAAATATGGAAGGTTTTGCGGCTGCGTATGTGTGCGCCCTTGTCGGGGTTGGGCTATGTCAGGTGCGGACTGTTTCAAACATTGTGGGATCAAGAGATAGTGATGATTGGGATTTGCGCGGTGCCCTTGCGGAGTTGGGGCGGGTCTGCTCAGCTCTGATCAAGTAATTTCCCTGAAACTGCTCTTCTTCTCTCGCAACCGGGATAATTCATACGCGGATGATTGAGTTATTAGCCTATTTTGAAAAGGAACTGCCTCTTATTAACGATTTTCTTGATAAGGAAACCGCTAAACTTGAGGGGCTGGTTAGGGACGTAGCCAGACACGTGCTGCTTGCTCCGGGTAAAAGGATTCGCCCGGTGTTGACTATTCTTTCCGCCCGAGGTTCGGGTTATGGGAAAGATGATATTTATCCTTTGGCTGGTTCACTGGAGCTTCTCCACGCTGCGACCCTCCTCCATGACGATATTTTAGATGATGCAGACCTGCGCCGTGGCGTAGAGGCTTCACATTTGGTTTTCGGCACCACTGAAACTATCCTTGCCGGGGATGTTCTGCTTGCTCTGGCAAATAAGATAGGTGCGGATTACGGTAAATCCCGTATCAGCTCTGTGCTTGCTTCAGGTATTATGGCAACAGTTGAAGGCGAGATCCTTGAGATCGCTCATATTTCTGAACCGTTGATGGACCGTGACACCTACATGGATATCATCATTGGCAAGACCGCCCGTTTGATTGAAACTTCCTGTCGACTTGGGGCTATTCTCGCATCCGATGATCGGGAAATTGAAGATGCGCTCGGTAATTTCGGCTTGAATATGGGTATAGCTTTCCAGCTTGTCGATGATGCTCTTGATTACGAATCTCCTTCTAATGATACGGGTAAGCCCGAAGGTGGGGATCTCAAAGAAGGTAAAATTACTTTGCCTTTGATTCTTTATCTTGAAATGTTACAAGAAAAAGAAGCAGAGCAGTTACTTGCTGAAATCAAGAATCGGACTTTGGAAGAGGATAAGCGGGAGCGTGTGCTTGCGGAGATCAGAAAGCACGGCCTTGGAGCCAGAACCAGAACCTACGCGGCGGAATATGTGGAAAAAGCAAAGTCGTGTTTGATGCCACTGCCTGACAGTCAGGAAAGGCAGGTTCTCAAGCAAGCCGCAGACTTTGTGCTGACCCGGAAAAAATAGGTGAGACTAAAAGGGAGGAGCTGTAGCTATGAGTCTGGATGATATTCTTGAATCACCAAGATTGATGATGAAACTCAGCTTTCCTCCGGTCATGCTCCAATTGATGCAGGAGGCCTGCAAGCCTGAACCGGATTTTGCGGTGCTTGGCAAAATTATAAGCATGGACCCTGCTCTTTCCACCACTATTCTTAATCTCGTTAATTCTCCATTTTACGGCCTTTCTCAGGAAATCACAGACTTCAAAAGAGCTACAGTTGTGCTTGGAACCCGTGAACTGCTTAATCTCGCAGTTACGGTTACTTATCAAAAGCACATCTGTACTCATATGCAGCTGGATGATTATAAAATTTACAATGATTGGATGCTCACCGTGTGGGGAGCTATTTCTGCTCAGCTTATTGCCTCACGCATTTGTCCTGATCAGGCTGACAAGGTCTATCTCTGTTGCTTGTTGAAAGATATTTCCCTGTTTTTTCTGCGTTGCGCGGCTCCGGGAGAACTGCCTGCTGAAATTTCAAAAGATACGGTAGCACAGTCTAAACCGGGGCAGCAGGACGCTGAAAATGAAATATGGGGCATGAACCATGGTGCTCTCAGCCAGTTGCTTATGAGCCGCTGGAAGATGGATAATCTTGATTGTACATCCCTTCAGCATCACCATGCAGTTGATGAACTTGATTCATTTGACCTGCCCACTCAGGCCGTGATTCTGGCTACCAGATGGGCTGAGATGGAACTGGGCAGCAGGTCAGCTCCATTTAATGTGCTGCAATTTGAAGTTCAGTTGCAACGTTCTCTTGATATGGATGAGGAAGCCATCGAAGGATTCAGGGAGGTCTGTCGGACAAAGTTTCAGTCCATGCTCAAAATTCTTGGCATGTCCGATGATGGCGGGGACGCTCATTTTTACAACCATTCTATCAGGAGTCTTCAGTCCAGTTACTTTTTAAGTCTGGAATTGCTTACTGCTGAGGGCGGGGTTGATTCCATTGCCCGAACCATTGGCAGACATCTCAAGTTGAGTTGGGACATAACCAGCTGGGAATTGGCTCTCAAGTCACCGCATACAACCAAATATAAATTTTATCGTATTGGAGAAGTGACCGGGCTTGAGGTGGTGGCAACAGGTTGTGTAGAGAATGATATGCCATGGCAGATACGTGGCAGCAGTGAAGATATCATCAGCAGAAATGTTCTTTTAGGTCGATTCCGTTTTAACTCTAAGGGGCTTAGTTCCGAAGACAGGAAGAGTCTCAAACTTTATTTCCGGTTTATAGGTCAGGCTTACGAGCATTATTGCGCTAAACAGCACCTGATTGAAGATCGAGCAGAGACTCTCGATACCTTGCCGCTGGGAGTTGCCAGTCTTGATGCCCAAGGTGATTTCATTGATATGAACGAAGAAATGGTCCGGCTGCTTGGCGGTGCTTCCATTTCCGGAACAAAGAACTTCAGTGAACTTTTTAAGCTTGGAGTCGGTGGCGGGCTGGGTGCCAGTTGGGATGAGTTTCTTACTGAGGAAGATAATAAATCTTTCAGCAAGATTATCTGTGTCAGTTTGAGAACAGGGGGAATGCCCCGCGATGCCTGCCTTTATGTTTCAGCGTATAAGCAGGTGCGCGGTGACGAGAATGTTATTTCACTGGTCATGGAAGATATCAGGGAAATGTCCGAGAGCCAGATTCAGGCCCTTAAGCAGCGGGATTTTCTGGAAGGGCTCGTGGATTCCATGCGTGATATTGTGTTGACTGTGGATAATCGCGGGAACATTACTTATGCCTCATCTCGTTTTTCTAAAATTTTTCTGGGACGTAATATTTTCGATATTGCGACGCCCAGTGAAACATATACCGGCCGCTGGGGACCGGATATGTTTGATCGGTCCAAAACAGTTGTTGAAGTCCTCTTGAAAAGGACTGATACAGCCGGACGTCCTTTTGAATTTGTTGTCAGCAGGTTAGCCGGATCAGGAGACAAAAGCCTGATTGTGGCTCGTGACCTGACTGCCATCCGCAGACTGGAAGAGAAACTTAAACGTCAGGCTGTTTTTGACGGATTGACCGATCTCTTCAACCATACCCAGTTTAACACCCTGCTGGCCCGTGAAATCAATCGTAGCAGGCGCACCGGACGTCCGGTGGGACTCCTTTTCTTTGATCTAGACGGTTTTAAGGCCGTGAACGACAATGAAGGTCATCAGGTCGGTGACGACGTTCTTAAGGGAGTTGGTGAAATTTTGCGTAACGAACTCAGGTCAGGCATGGATTTTCCCTGCCGTTATGGCGGTGATGAGTTCGGGGTTATTGTTACTGAAGTCCGTTCCGAGGCTTTGGAAAGCATCGGTAACCGGATTAGGCTCCGGGTGGAGAAGAAATTTTCTGGCAAGGTAACTATCAGCGGCGGGCTTACCGTGCTCAAAGAAGGGGATACTTCTGCGGGTATGTTAAGTCGTGTTGACAAAGCTACGTATGAAGCCAAGGATTTGGGCGGAAATGTACTGGTCTGGTCCAAATAGGTCCGGACTTTAATTATTAAGAGGAGATAGCCATGCTCTGGCGTGTCGAGGTCGCACTTAAGGACCACGTCCGTGATGTTCACGGTCATAAAGTTTCCAGTAAGATCAAAGAAGAACTCGGTATTGAGGCCGGCGGTGTCCGGACAATCAAGGTATATACTGTAGAAGGTCTTGAAAAAGACGAAATCGAAAAGGTTCTGGAGCTGGGCGTTCTGCATGACCCGGTTCTGCATAACCCTTCCCTTGAGCCGCTGGCCAAGGATTTCGCATGGAACCTTGAAGTGGGCTTCCGTCCCGGTGTTACCGATAACGAAGGCCGTACTGCCAAGGAATCGGTAATTCTGGTTACCGAACCCACTGACGTGGAAGCGGTGAAAGTATACACCTCTATCCAGTACCTTTTTGCCGAAGACCTTGGTCTGGAGCAGGTTAGCCATATTGCAAAGGACCTGCTGGCAAACGAACTCATCCAGCGTTACGAAATCCGTTCCGCAGATGAGTGGGTCAAATCCCCCGGATTTGAAGCCAAGGCTGCCCGTGTTACCGGTAAAGCCAGTGACGAGGTTGCAGTTATTGATCTCGCTGCCATGTCAGACGACGAGATGATGGCTTTTAGCCGTGAGAACACCCTCGCTCTGAGCCTTGAGGAATTCCACGGTATCCGCAATTACTATGCTGATCCCGAAGTGGTTAAGCAGCGCGAGGAAATGGGACTTACCGCCCTGCCTACCGATGCTGAACTTGAAGCTCTGGCTCAGACTTGGTCCGAGCACTGCAAGCATAAAATTTTCAGCTCCAAGATTGAGTACGAAAACAAGGAAACCGGTGTTTCCTCCACTGTAGACAGCCTGTATAAAACCTGCATCATGAACACCACCAAGGAAATCCGCGCTGAAAAGGGCGAGGATGACTTTTGTCTTTCCGTGTTCAAGGATAACGCGGGTGTTATCAAGTTTAACGACAAGCTTAATGTCTGCGTTAAAATGGAAACACATAACAGTCCTTCCGCTCTGGACCCTTACGGCGGAGCATTGACCGGGATTGTCGGTGTTAACCGTGACCCCATGGGTACCGGACTGGGCGCGAACCTGCTCTGCAACACTGATGTATTTTGTTTTGCTTCTCCTTTTCACGAAGGTGAACTGCCCCCGCGTTTGCTGCATCCCCGCCGTGTATTTGAAGGCGTGCGTGAAGGTGTAGAACACGGCGGTAACAAATCCGGTATTCCCACTGTGAACGGTTCCATTGTTTTTGATGAACGCTACCTCGGTAAACCGCTGGTTTACTGCGGAACCGTCGGAACCATGCCCGTTAAATCCGCAGGACGCCTTAGCTACGAAAAGAAGGCTCTGCCCGGTGATATTATCGTTATGACCGGTGGCCGTATCGGTAAAGACGGTATTCATGGCGCAACCTTTTCTTCCGAGGAACTGCATGAAGGTTCCCCGGCAACAGCGGTTCAGATCGGCGACCCCATCACCCAGCGTAAAATGTACGACTGCCTGATGCGCGCCCGTGATATGGGCCTGTACAACGCCATCACCGATAACGGTGCGGGCGGCCTGTCCTCTTCTGTTGGTGAAATGGCCGAGGATTCCGGTGGTTGTGATCTTGATCTTTCAAAAGCACCGCTTAAGTATGATGGTCTCAAGCCTTGGGAGATCCTTGTTTCCGAAGCTCAGGAGCGCATGACCCTCGCTGTTCCGCCGGAAAAGCTGGACGAGTTCATGGCTTTGGCTGAAGAAATGGATGTTGAAGCTTCCGCGCTCGGTACTTACACCGACAGCGGTCTCTACAATATTCGTTACGGTGAAAAGCCTGTGGCCTGCCTGCGTATGGATTTCCTCCATGACGGCGTGCCTCAGATGCAGCTCAAAGCGGTCTGGGAACGTCCTGAAATAGAATTTACCGGAGAGCCTGAAGTTGCAGACCATACCGGCCTGCTCAAGGATATGCTCGGCAGACTTAATATTTGCAGCAAGGAATACGTAATCCGTCAGTACGACCATGAAGTGCAGGGCCGCAGTGTGGTCAAGCCTCTGGTTGGTGAGCAGGAAGACGGTCCTGCTGATGCCGGTGTGCTTCGTCCTGACTTTGATGATGACAAAGGTCTGGTCGTATCACATGGTATCTGCCCCAAATTCTCTGATCTCGACACTTACTGGATGATGGCGAACGCAGTTGATGAAGGTATCCGTAACGCAGTTGCTGTTGGTGGTGACATCACGCACATGGCCGGTATCGACAACTTCTGCTGGTGCGATCCGGTTCAGTCCGAATCCACCCCGGACGGTCATTACAAGCTGGCTCAGCTTGTTCGTGCCAACCAGGCCCTGTCCCACTTCTGCCGTGCTTTCGGAGTGCCTTGCATTTCCGGTAAGGACTCCATGAAGAACGACTACAAGGGCGGCGGCGTAAAAATCTCCATTCCGCCTACCGTGCTCTTCTCCGCAGTCGGTATTGTCCCGGACATTAACATGTGCGTGACTTCCGACTTCAAGAAGCCCGGTGAATTCATCTACGTGCTCGGTATGACCCGTGATGAAATGGGCGGTTCCGAAATCGCTTCTCAGCTTGGCTTTGTGCATGACAAAGTGCCTCATGTAGAAGCTCTTACTGCCAAGGCTCGCTACATGACTCTTAATCAGGCCATGCGTCAGCGTCTGGTAAGTTCCTGCCATGACCTCTCAGACGGCGGTCTTGGTGTGGCTCTTGCTGAGATGGCGCTTGGCGGCCGCATCGGGTGTGAAGTTGATCTTCGCTCCGTGCCTACCGAGTATGGCATGTCCACTCTGTCTGTTCTTTATAGTGAGTCCGCATCCCGTTTCGCGGTGACAGTTGCTCCTGAGAACGCAGGCAAGTTCGAAGAACTCTTCGCAGGCCAGATCTGCCAGCGCATCGGTATGACCGTGGGCGGCAACTCCTTCGGCCTCATGGAAGGTTCTGAAGGTATTGTCCGCAGCAAGGTTGAAGATCTCGCTACTGCCTTCAAAGAGACTTTGAACTGGTAGTTTTCCGATAGTATAAAAGACGAGAAGGTCGCATTCCGTGAGGGATGCGGCCTTCTTTTTTGTTATGGGAAAAACTCTGAACCGTAACGGAACCGTGGGACTGTTACAGACTCCTGCCCTTATTAAATAGGCAAAATTAACTGTACGTCATTTCGCAGCCAATGCGTAAATATTCAGGAGGATTTTGCCATGAAAGGTTCTAACGTGCGGGTGGACCTGCATGTACACTCTAAATATTCAACCCGCCCGTCCCAGTGGATTTTGCAAAAACTGGGCTGCCCGGAGAGCTTTACAGAGCCGTTGAAAATTTATGAGAGAGCGCTTGCCCGGTCCATGAATATGGTCACCATCACCGATCACAACACCATCAACGGCAGTCTGGAAATAGCCCATCTTGAAAATGTATTTGTCAGTGAAGAGATCACCACATATTTTCCGGAAGACGGCTGTAAGCTGCATGTTTTGGCTTATGACATTACTGAGAAGCATCACCGTGAGTTCCAGAAGTTGCGCGAAAATGTATTTGATCTGGTTCCCTACCTCCGCGAGCAGGGTATTGTTCACGTGCTGGCTCATCCGCTTTTTGCCGTCAACGAACGATTGACCCCGGATCATTTTGAAAAATCATTGCTTTTGTTCAATGTTCTTGAGTTAAACGGCACCCGTGATGAAATGCAGAATTCGGCTTTACGTACCATTGTAGACAGTCTTACACCTGAAAAAATAGACAACTTAGCCAACAAACATTCCATTGAACCTTATGGCAAAACTCCATGGGTTAAGGGGCTGACCGGAGGTTCTGATGATCATTCCGGTATCAATATTGCCCGGGTCTATTCAGAGTTTGTTGATGTGAATACTCCGCAGGAAATGCTGAGAGCGGTCAGCGAGGGCAGGACCATGGTGCAGGGTAAAGCTGCAACACCACACACCATGGCTCACAATCTTTACGGTATTGCTTACCAGTTTTACAAAAGCCATTTTGACTGCACCAAACTTGAACGTTCTGTTGAGTGCTTCAGTTACATCGACAATGTCCTTGATCCCGGAGATAAGGAAAATCCTTCTATCCTTCATAAGTTGCAAAGTTTTATTTATCGCCAGCGTTCTAAAAAATATTTCAAGACTTCCGATTCTGTGCAGGCTGCATTGCTTAGGGAGGCCAACCGTATAGTAGAAAGTGACGAGCGGGCCCGTAACATCAGTTGTGGTTTTAAATATAACCCGGATGAGCTGGAAGATGAGTGGTTCCGTTTTGTGGGTAATGCTACTGATAAGGTCCTATCCGGGCTTGGAGATAAAATCATTAACAGTGCGCTGGGCGCGAATCTCTTTGATGTTTTTCATGCAATAGGTGCGGCAGGATCGCTGTATACGCTTTTGGCCCCGTATTTTGTTTCCTACGGACTCTTTGCCAGTGAGCGCGAGTTTGCGCGGGATTGTCTTGCCTGTTTCGGGCATAAGGATACATTGTCAGGGGAGACCAAGATTGCTCATTTCACTGACACTTTCAGCGATGTGAACGGCGTGGCTTTGACTCTGCAACACCAGCTTGATGTCGCCCGCAAGCATGACAAGAAGTTGACCGTCATCACTTGCGGTTCCGAAGGTTCTAGTGAACAAGTTGTGGATTTTACCCCGGCCGGAGAATTTGAGCTTCCCGAATATCCGGAACTCTCTTTTAAGTATCCACCTTTCTTGCGGGTATTGGCCCACTGCCTTGAGAACAACTATACGCTGCTGCATCTGGCAACTCCCGGACCAGTGGGACTGGCGGGTCTGGCTGTTGCAAAGCTGCTTAAGCTTCCGGTGCACGGGACTTATCATACCGCGTTTCCGCAGTATGTGCTTGCTTTTACCGATGATACCGGTCTGGAAGATATCGCCTGGAAATTTATGATCTGGTTCTACAACCAGATGGATACGGTATTTGTCCCGTCCGAAGCTACTGGGGATGAACTTGCTGAGAAGGGCGTCAAACCAAACAAGATTAAAGTTTATCCGCGCGGAGTTGACATCAATCGTTTTACACCAGAAAAACGCAACGGTTTTTACAACAACCGATTCAAGGTTAAGGAATTACTAAAATTGCTTTATGTGGGCCGTGTCTCGCGGGAAAAGAATCTTGATGTTCTCACCAGAGCCTTCAAGACAGTTTCATACATCAGGCCGGAATTGCATCTTGTGGTCGTTGGTGACGGTCCTTATCTTGATGAAATGAAGACCAGACTGGAAGGGTGCCCGGTAACTTTTACCGGCTATCTTGATGGGGAAGAGCTTTCATCCTGCTACGCCAGTTCAGATGTATTTGTCTTTCCCTCAGCAACCGACACATTCGGTAATGTGGTTCTTGAAGCACAAGCTTCCGGGCTTCCGGTAATCGTCACCGATTCCGGCGGACCCAGCGAAAATCTTATCGAAGATACCACCGGGTTGATTGTTGAGGCCGGAAATTCTGATGCTCTTGCACGTGCCATTGTGCGCCTTGCCGATCATCCAGAACTTTTACAATATATGAAAAAGAGTGCGCGATCCTACACAGAGAAACGTTCATTCGATGCAGAGTTTTTGAAGACTTGGGCTCTGTATGAGGATTTGTCGAAACGCTCAGCAATACAATAAAATTTAAATAAAAAAAGGCCCGGAAGCATGCGCTTCCGGGCCTTTTAAGTTGTCTGAATGTCAGAACTATTCTTCGACTTCGACTGCGTCAGTGATGGCGCATTCGGTGGTCAGCAGCAGGCTGGACACGGAAGCGGAGTTCTGGAGAGCGATACGGGTAACCTTTTTGGGGTCGATAACACCGGCCTTGATCAGGTCTTCGTATTCGCCGGTTCCTGCGTTGAAGCCGAAACCGTCTTTGCCTGCGGCAACTTTTTCAACAACAACGGAACCTTCGAAACCAGCGTTCTCAGCGATCATGCGCAGGGGCTGCTGTGCAGCACGGCGGATGATGTTGATACCGGCCAGTTCGTCGTCGTTGCCTGCTTTGAGGTCGTCGAGGACTTTGGAGCAGCGAACCAGAGCGGTACCGCCACCGGCTACGATGCCTTCTTCAACAGCAGCGCGGGTAGCGTTAAGAGCATCTTCAACGCGTGCTTTCTTTTCTTTCATTTCAACTTCAGTAGCAGCACCGACTTTGATTACTGCAACGCCGCCGACCAGCTTGGCGAGGCGTTCCTGAAGTTTTTCACGGTCATATTCAGAAGAAGAATCTGCGATCTGAGATTCGATCTGCTTAACGCGTGCTTTGATTTCTTCAACAGCACCTGCGCCGTCTACGATAACGGTGTTTTCTTTGTCGATGCGTACGCGCTTGGCGGTACCCAGACCTTCAACGGTCATGGCATCGAGGGAAAGACCGATGTCTTCGGAAACAACAGTCGCACCGGTAAGGGTTGCGAGGTCTTTGAGCATTTCCTTGCGGCGGTCACCGAAACCGGGAGCCTTGATAGCGCAAACATTGAGGTTGGCGCGCAGTCTGTTTACTACGAGAGTAGCCAGAGCTTCGCCGTCCACGTCTTCAGCTACGATGAGCAGGGGACGGGACATTTTCAGAACCTGCTCAAGGATAGGGAGCAGATCTTTCATGTTGGAAACTTTCTTTTCAACAAGAAGAATCATGGGATCGTCGAATTCGCAAACCATTTTGTCGGTGTCGGTTGCGAAGTAGGGGGAAAGGTATCCGCGGTCGAACTGCATGCCTTCTACGACGTCCAGTTCGGTTTTCATGGATTTGGCTTCTTCAACAGTGATAACGCCTTCTTTACCTACTTTGTCCATGGCTTCAGCGAGGATTTCACCGATGGTGGAATCGCTGTTAGCGGAGATGGTACCGACCTGAGCAATTTCAGCTTTGTCGCGAGTGGGCTTTGCAAGCTGGCCGAGCTCTTCAACGATAGCTTCAACAGCGGAATCAATACCGCGTTTGATGGACATAGGGTTACGACCGGCAGCAACCAGTTTTACACCTTCTGCGAAGATGGACTGAGCAAGAACGGTAGCTGTGGTGGTACCGTCACCTGCGATGTCGTTGGTTTTGGAAGCAACTTCCTTAACCATCTGTGCGCCCATGTTTTCGAAATTATCTTCAAGGTCGATTTCCTTGGCAACGGTAACACCGTCTTTAGTGATGGTGGGAGCGCCCCAGGATTTTTCAATAACTACGTTACGGCCACGGGGTCCGAGGGTAACTTTTACTGCTTCTGCGAGGGTGTCCACACCTTTTTTAAGGCGGTCACGTGCTGTTACATCAAATTCAATAGTTTTAGCCATTTTGATGATTCTCCTGATCTGGAAAAATTAATTTATTAAGGGGATATTACTCGACAACTGCGAGGATTTCGTCTTCGCGCATGATGATGAATTCGTCTGCGTCGATTTTCAGTTCGTTACCGGCATACTTGGCGAACAGGACAACATCGCCTGCTTTAACGGTCATGGGGTTGTTGTCTTTACCGGGACCGGCAGCAACAACTTCGCCTTTCATGGGCTTTTCCTGTGCGGAATCAGGGATGATGATGCCGCTAGCTGTTTTCTGCTCGGTTTCCAGACGCTTGATAAGTACACGGTCCTGCAACGGCTTGAGATTCATGTTTCCTCCAGAATAAATAACTTTTTAATAAGATTAAGTAATCCACGTGATTATGGTGGATCATACTTTTAAATTTCAAAGCCTGCGTCTCTCAGCAGGCCGGATGCTTCCGCAGAAGCTGAAATAAACTAAGACAGCCAGCGCATATGTCAACACCGTGAAATGAAAAAAGTGCGGCTTTTTTAAAACTGTTTACCGCTTGTATGATTGAGTCAATTTTGAGACTTAACTGGACTTTTGATGTAATCTGCTTGACATCCTTTTACAAATGCCTGTAATCCGCCCCTTCCGCCCTGAATTGATGGGCTTGCTGCGCCAGCTAGAAGTTTCTGTTTTGTGTGTTTTACTGAATATAATATCTTCTCAGATTAAGATTCACTTTTCGCTATGGCTTTTTCTAAATTTCTGGTGTAGTGGGCTGTAAGGGGTACGGATATCCGCCGCATGAGCGCGGTAAAATACTTTTGAAGGAGTTAATTATGAGTAAGACTGTTCTTGTTAAGAAAATCCGGGAAAAACTTGAGCTGAGTGCAAAAGACGCATCTGCCGCACTGGACGGCGTTCTCGGCGCAATCGAAGACGGCCTCAAAGAAGAAGGCAATGTTACCCTTACAGGTTTCGGTACATTTAAGACTGTTGAGCGTTCCGCACGCACCGGACGCAATCCCCAGACCGGCGAAGCTATCCAGATTCCCGCTTCCCGTGGCGTAAAATTCACTCCCGGAAAATTCCTCAAGGACGCAGTTAAATAATTCTGGTTCTTAAAGAAATTTTAAAGCCGTTTCCGGGTAACCGGAAACGGCTTTTTTTATGCGGCACAATATAAATTATAGCTCATAGCCTTCATCTGTCCTGCTGGGTTTCCTTTTTGAGTATGATCAAAAATGTCATGCGCTTATTAATATAAATGTCTAGCTGAGTATTAAGCTTTTGGAGTTGATATATGAAATCCATGTGGAATAAACCTTTCGGATACAAGCACGTGCTTGATATCAGCATGCCCCTTGCTGTGAGCATGGCTTCCACCACCATAATGCAGGTAACAGACCGCATTTTTCTCGGGCATTATTCTATGGAAGCCATTGCCGCCGCTCTGCCAGCCGGGATTATGTCTTTTCTGTTCATTTCTTTTTTCATGGGAGTGGCCAGTTATGTTAATGTCTTTATTGCTCAGTATACTGGGGCTGCAAAGCCTGAACGGGTGGCTTCCAGTCTTTGGCAGGGCATATATTTTGCGCTCGGTTCTTGGGTAATTTTGGGGATTATGGGATTTTGGCTGACTCCGCTATTGGAGAGCGGTGGGCATCCCCCGGAAGTTTTGGAGCTGGAAATCCAGTATTTCCGTATCCTCATGCTTGGGGCTGGCCTGCCGGTTCTTGATACTGCTCTTTCCGGTTTTTTTGCCGGACGTGGGCTGACCCGCACTGTCATGGTCGTCAATATGATCGGTGCGGTAGTGAACATCCCTCTCGACTATGCGCTCATCAACGGAGTCTGGATTTTTCCTGAAATGGGCATTCGAGGAGCAGCTATAGCTACGCTTACAGCCGGGGCGGTCATTGTCGCTATCTATATCCCGCTCATTTTTAGCCGGGAAAATGAAAAAGCTTTCGGGACTTGCAGTAATTTCCATTTTGATCCGAAGTTATTCAAGAGGATCGTAAAGTTCGGGCTTTCCAACGGAATGCAGTTTTTTCTCGATATTTTTGCAATTACGTTTTTTGTGTACATGGTCGGTCGGTTGGGAACGGTCATTCTTGCAGCCAGCAATATTGTCCTTTCAATTGACGGGGTTTCGTTCTTCCCGGCCTACGGTATTGCTGTGGGGGTAAGTACCCTCGTCGGGCAGGCCATAGGGCAGGGCAGACCGGATTATGCTCGGCGAGCCACCAAGTGCGCCTTTCATATCACCACCGTCTGGATGCTGTTTATGGGATTGATTTATCTGATTTTTCCGGAAATACTCTTGTCGCTGTTTCGCCCGGACAATATTACTGATGCTGTCTTTGGTGATGTGCTTGATTATGGAACCCATTTCTTGCTCTTCACGGCAGCCTATATCTTTTTTGACGGCATGGCCCTTGTCTATTCCGGTGCTTTAAAAGGAGCCGGGGACGTGGTCTTTGTTATGAAGAGCGTGGGCTTATGCTGCATCGCAGTGATGGTTGTCCCCTGCTATATGGGAGTTGAGGTATATCCTTCCGGTCCGTATTTTTTATGGGGCATATTTACTTTGTATGTAATTGTTCTGGCCGGTGCGTTCTATTGGCGGTTCCGGGGCGGTAAATGGGAGAATATGAAGGTTATTGAATAGGTACAGATCTTTTGTTTTATAGATGTAATTAAATTATAAGGCCGAATCGGGTAAGCTGATTCGGTCTTTGCTATGTTGTATGACATATGTTTATTTTGTTTATTATGGTTTTTGCTTTTCTAGTTATATTTATTTGGATGGTCTTGATCTATTATTTTGCTTTTGCTAGTGCTCTGTCCATCTATAGTGGGGTGTTTTACTAACATAGGAACAAGGGGGAGAGGGGAGTTGATTAAATCTTTTTTGTACGCATTTATAGTTACTGTGCTGACGGTGTTTTTTGTATTACCTGTCTGTGCTGAAGAGTTGTATGTTGCTAACCGTGCAAATGGTGCAATTGTAACGATTGATACTGATGATCATCCGAGCCCTGCATCGAAAAGGGTGCTCGACGGTGCTAGTACAAAGGTTGGCGATGACGACGTATTCGGTATGTTTGTTTATAATGATGAACTTTTCGTGACCAATGACAGCTCCATCTCTGGAGCTGTAAAAGGCCTTATTGTGTTTGATGCCAAAGCAGATGGGGAAGTGGCACCTAAACGCAAAATTACCGGATTAGATAATCCTCGTGGGGTGGTTGTCTCCGGCTCTGAAATTTTTGTGGGTGTAAGTACGAGTGCTGATAAAGGGTACATTAAAGTTTTTGGCATTAACGATGACGAACCTGATTCTGCCAAGAGAACTATTGAATGCGATTTCGGGGATATAAAGCTAAAAGGTGTGTGGGCCATAGCTATTTCCGGCTTTGAGTTGTTTGTAAGCGATCTTAGCAAGATATGTGTTTTTGATATAAATGCTGACTTAAACGTAAGACCGAAGCGGGTTATAGAACATAAGAGCACCCCCTTTAGCAGTGCTTACGGTTTAGCTGTGGATGATAATTTTGTTTATGTTGCTGACTTTAACGACAGAATTATGATTTTTCCCATTTCAGCTAACGGTAAGGTAAACCCGTTGGCGACTATTTCCGGGGCAGCAACTCAGCTTAGCGATCCTTGTAATCTTGTTGTAAAAAACGGATATATCTATGCCTCGCAGTATGATGGTGGTAGCAGAAACAGCAAAGTGAACGTGTACAAGACGACTGACAATCTTAATGCGGAACCGCAATGGACATATACCAATGCCGACTTTTCTGACCCTTGGGCCCTTGCAATGGTTACCAGTGGTTACGTGCGCCCATCGGACCACCAGCAAAGCGGTGTTAATGTTTCACTGACATCTAATAGTGAAAACGCAACCAGCGATACCGTGTTGCAGACAGCTTACAATATTCCTCCAAATTTTGAGTTGCGTGCTCCTGTTGGATCATTTACGGCCACTGTTGACAGTCCCGGGGCCAACGGAGTCTTCCGCTTCAATTCGACAAGCCTAGAAGGAACGACCAGTGATGTTCGGTTGTATAAGTGTTTTGAAACCAACGGAACCTGTATGGCTTTTGGCGGGTATTCCACTGCAATTGATCCTGACACCGAAGGGACATGGTGGTTGGAGGATGATGGTGGAAACTACATTGATCAGGGAGCTACCCTGACACAGGGAACCAACTATTGGGTCAACTACGTGATAAAAGATAATGGTATTTATGACGAAGACCGAACTTTAGGTTCTATTAAAGATCCTGCGGCCCTTGGTATTGGGGGCGGCGGTGGCGGTTGTGTCATGAATCCCACAGCCGGATTCGGGCTGGAATGGTTGCTGTTGGCATTCGCTACTTTTGTTGGATTGGTGGCAAGAAGATAATCCAGTTGAGCATTTGCGTGACATGCCGTCATAAATCCAAATATTGAATAAAGAAAGGGCCGGGTTGATATTAATTCAACCCGGCCCTTTAAATTCGGTGGAGTAGGGAATTATGTTTCCTGCGTGGCAAGCAGCATTTCCGGCCTTACTTTTTGCAGGAATCCGTAGGCTGAGGCGCAGATGAAACCTTCGATGATCATGATGGGGATGTGTCCGTAAACAATCATCTGTGCGGCGGACCCGAAGCTTTCATCGGTGAAAGAGAGGGCCAGCGCGGTCAGGATTGCGGAAAGAGCGATGGATACGGCTCCGCAAAGAAAGGCTCCTATGCTCATGCTGAAAAAGTTTTTCTTGAGTAGCGGGCGGAACATGTAATGGCAGGCCACTGCGGGCAGGGCCATGGTCGCGGTATTAACTCCGATGACAGTCAATCCGCCGTATTGGAAGAGAACCGCCTGTAATAGCAGTCCGGTCAGAATTGCTGGGAAGGCTGCCCAGCCAAGCAGGAGGCCCATGAGGCCGCTTAGGATAAGGTGTGCGCTGGAAGGACCAATGGGGATGTGGATAAGTGAGGCAATGAAAAAGACCGAGGAAAGCAGGGCCACGGAAATAAGTTTTTCCGAATCAAGTTTTCTCAGGCCGATCATTGTTCCTGTTGCCGCCACTGCCGCACCGCTGGCAAGGACAGGCAGTGAAAGGACTCCTTCCGATATGTGCATACGCGTTTCCCTCTTTAAAAATGAGTAGGGCAGGGCTAAACCTCTTTTGAAATTAGTGAGGTGTGGTCTGCATACTTATTTAGAAAGTATAGCACACGTTGTAGGGTGTCAAGAGATGGTTGAAATGCTACACAAAAAACGGACACCCCATTTTTAGGTTAAGCAGCTAGTTGTTGTTTATGGTAATAGTCCTGCTCAAATCGCTCCGGTGAGACATAGCCGATCCCAGCATGTCTGCGTTTCCTGTTATAAAAAATTTCAAGATAG